>NZ_NXLP01000061.1:0-7250 GCF_003364125.1 Helicobacter sp. MIT 14-3879 | reverse complement strand
GTATTAGAATGTTTTATTATGGCACAGGCTATGGCTCAGATTATAATACACAGGTCGAACGCATTGTTAAAAAGTATTGCAAGGATTGCAAATGAGTATTGTAGGTAAAATTAAGTGAAATATTGTAAGTAGAGGATTTGCAAGTATAGAGGTAGTATAGAGATTGTGAGTATAGATTGTAGGTAGAGAGACTACAAGTAAGCTATTTAGATTAAAACAAGGCATTATTACAATGAGAATTTCATTCATAGATGCAAATGGACACACTACTTTATGGGATAAAGATAATTTTGTAGATACAGCATTAGGAGTAAGTGCTAATTACCTTAATGAGACTCAATATATAATACAAGATTTATACTTTTGGGATTTGATAGGCTAAGGAGGAATTGTATGAAGAAGTTTGTTATGCAATATTTGATTATAGCATCTACAACAATGTATGCAGGAGATCCTTTTAGTCAAGCTCGTGGGGTAACGAATGCTATCCAATCTCATATTTTAGCTGAATGGGGATTGCAATATTGTTTGCAATATGATAAAGAAAATCTGTTTAAATCAATAGAAAAAAATAAGCTTTTTGATTTGCGTAAAGATGTAGCACAGGGCAAATTAGATTTGCAAAAATATTTAGATGCTAAATATTTGCCTAAAACTATGGATACTCTGCATTTTAAGCATTGTATGATTATATATAAATTACAAGAATACCAAGATGAAGTAGAACGCATTGTTAAAAAATATTGCAAGGATTGCAAGTAGAGGATTGTAGGTAAATATTGCAAAATAAATATTATAGGTAAAATTAAGTGAAAGATTGTAAGTAGAGGATTTGCAAGTATAGTATAGATTGTAGTATAGAGGCTACAAGTAAGCTATTTAGATTAAAACAAGGCATTATTACAATGAGAATAATAGATAATGATGGAAATACTATTAGGCACACTACTCTATGGGATAAAGATAATTTTGTAGATGTAAAAATGAATGATGAGCTTGATATAGACCTCTATCTTTTAGGCTATAATTATTTAGATGACCCAAAGCAAGTTTATCCATTTGTATCACAATTTTATTTTTGGGAGTTGAAGTGATGAGAAAACAAGTATTAATACTCTATATCCTTGCGTGTATTATATTTAGTGATCTTATAGCGAGTGAAGTTGAAATATTAAGAGTAAGTATCTACGAAGATTGGCTTAAAGATGATAAAATTGCTAAAAAAATATTTCAAGAAAGTGCTAGAAAAAACTATAAGCTTGTGGGAATTGATTATTGTTTAAAATACTACGAATTATCTTCAAGGTATCACGCAGACGCACTAATAAGAGAAGTTATACTTAAGAGGGGTGGTGGAAAAGAGGGCATAGAAGAAATAAAAAACTTTGTAGAAAAAATAGAAAAACAGAAAGAAGAAAAAAATTACCACATTACTAGACTTGAATCTTGTCTAAATCTCTATGATTCTAAAGAATACCAAGATGAAGTCAAACGCATTGTCAAAAAATACTGCAAGGATTGCAAGTAAAATATTGTAGGTAAAATATTGCAAGTAAATATTGTAAATAAAATTAAGTGAAAGATTGCAAGCAGAGGATTTGCAAGTATAGTATAGATTGTAGTATAGAGACTACAAGTAAGCTATGCTTTAAATTATGGTGGTATGCCACTTAAGGATAATAAAGTGAAATTGACTAGTGGAACGAAACTTACAGGGCAAGATAGCTATAAATATTATACAGGGGTATCTGGCATAAAAGGACTATTGCTAGAGAATTGGAAACAACTAAAATCTTATTCTCAAGCAAACAATAGAGATTTTTATAAAGTATTTTATGACCATAGAAAAGAACCATCTAAATTATTGATAGATAAATATAGGAATGTCCTTAATGGAGAAAGAGTAAAAGAGATACGCAAAGATAATTTAAATTTTTTCTATATTTTGCAATCTTTGGGTATTAAAGGTATTGTAACAATGGATATTGATAGCTGGAGAGATGCAGGGGGGCATACTACTTTATGGAATGGAAGTAAATTTTTAGATGATACAAATTATTTAAATGATGAGAGGGACTATGTATTTGTTAGAGAATTATGTTTTTGGGAGTTAAAATGAAAAAGATCTTATTTATTCTGTTGTGTATATTTTGTATAAATACTAGTGCTTATGATAGTTTTGGTATTAGCGTAAGGAATCTCAAACATTATGGCTTTGGTTTTTGTTTGCAACAAAGTTATGTGGATAAAAAAGATAAATCGACAGCATTATCGTATGATTTGTATGTATTCCAAAAGGGGAGTATGAAATTTGCTGCAATGGGTGAACCTAAAAATGAAGAACAAGTCGCTAAAATCATACAATCTTATGTTTCTCAATTTATGTCAAATCCTCAAGGAAAAGTTACCACAAAGCTAAATTTACGAATATTTGTTCAAGATTGTATGCAACTTTATGAATCCAAAGAATACCAAGATGAAATCGAACGCATTGTTAAAAAATACTGCAAGGATTGCAAATGAGTATCCCACAACATCTCCCTAAACTCTTTAAAGAATATTATAAAAACTATGAATATAAAGACTATGGCATAGGAAGATATAAACCACTTTTAGATTATTCTAAAGATATAAAAGAATACAAAGAATCAAGAGAATCTAAAGACACTTCTTTAAATTCTCTAAGCATTACTCATACAAGAGTATTCCTCTCTCCTTATAAAGCAAACAAACTAAACTTTGCATTTGCATTAGGATTAGATGATTACTTAGATAAAGAAAACATTACAGAGCTAAAGATAGTCATTGGAGGAGTGTATGAGGAGGGAGAGAAGCAACCTAAGATTCTAGCAACACTAGCAAGTAATGATGATAGATTGGTATATGAAGCATTAGAGAAGAGCAAGGAAGAAAAGCAAATCACAGAAATATATTTTTCTTATGGAGACGATGAGATAAGACTAAATGATACCTCAAGGCATTATAAAGATATTAATTTGCATATTACAACACAAGGATATAATGAGGGGGAGGAAGTAGAGGTCAAAATAAAAACGCAAGATAATAGCTTTACTCTCAAAGGGAAAGTAAATAATAAAGTATTTATTAAAAATGCTTTTAAAGATAAATAATCCTAAATATAAAAAGGAGTGTAAATGAATATAAAAATAACAGCAACTTGTGGAGATAAATCTGTAAGTGTAGAATGCAAAAGACCAAGTTGGGAGAGTGTAAGAAAGGCTTATAGGGAGATAAATGAAATAGGTAAAGGTTTAGATGATTATGCAAAAGCAGAATTAAGATATAACCTTTTAGGAGGTAAAATTCAAAAAGCTTTTAAGAATGAAAAAACAAGCTATGTAAATACTTGTGCAGTAAGAGTAAGCTATGCTTTAAATTATGGTGGTATGCCAATAGAAAAGTCATTACTTAATAATGCAAAACATAATGAAAGGCATAAGACAATATTGCAAAATATAAAAAATATGGCAGAAAAATATAATAGAATAGATAAAAACAACAATTACTATATAACAAACTCCATAGATATGGAGACATTTTTGTGGATTAAATGGGGGACACCAGAATTTTTACAAAAAAATATAACTGATAAATTTGATAACGAAGTTGCTTTAGAGAAATTAAAGCAATTAAATAAACAAGGCATTATTACAATGAGAATTTCATTCATAGATGCAAATGGACACACTACTTTATGGGATAAAGATAATTTTGTAGATAGCACAAATTATTTGACTACATATATGATAGATGACTATGGTAAAACACACTACAATCCCATTGTAACAGAAATTCATTTTTGGGAGTTAATTGGTGGATTAAAATGATAAAATATATAATACTCTTAATACTTTGTTGCTCTTTAAATGCGAGTGAAAGGCAAGAACTAGATGTTTATTTGCCGCATTTTGTTAATTTAACACAGAAAGAATATGATAATACTTTTAAAGCACTTCAAAGACAGGGCTTAGCACATTGCTTGACAACATTTAGTAGTGATGGGAAGTTTTTAAATGATATTATTATTGCTAAATTTAAAACATACATAGGCACAACTTTTTTTGATGTTTTTTATCTACAATATCCAGAGCTTTTGAATAGAAAAAATGGCTGGAAATCTTCTAATACTGCCAATATTGCTTATGAATATGTAAAAAGATATATAGAAGCGACCATTCCATTGATGGCGTATTATCAAAGCTATACTCTATACAATAAGCTTTCTATCCCTCTAGAAGAAACTAATATTACTACTTATTTAAATAGCTTTTTTGATGAGATACTCAAAGAGAGAAAGGAGTATTTTATCCCTTGTATGCAAACGTATCATTCTAAAGAATATAGGCAGTATTTAGCAAAAACAATCAATTTTATTATTTGTAAAAATTGTCAAAATTATGCCCTGCAAAAAACAAAAGTAAAAGAAGCAAGAACAAAAGAGGCTACAAAAGAAACTGATGAGATAATAAACATAGCTAAAATGAATGGATTTGCAAGGTGTTTGGTTCATTATCAGCTAGGCAATAAAGAGCATAATTTTAGTGATTATGATAAAGCTCCAAATGATATACAAAGTGGATATTTTTTACTCTCCAAGCTTCTTTATAAGTATAATCATAGATATGATGCACATAAAATATATAATGAAATTGATGATTATATCAAGAAAATTATTCCTAATTATCTAGTATATGATAAACAAACACCTCTTAGTTTTCTCACCTGCCTTGAACTCTATGATTCTAAAGAATACCAAGATGAAGTCAAACGCATTGTTAAAAAATATTGCAAGGATTGCAAGTAAATATTGTAGGTAAATATTGCAAGTAAATATTGCAAGTAAATATTGTAAATAAAATTAAGTGAAAGATTGTAAGTAGAGGATTTGCAAGTAGGGATTTGTGAGTATAGAGGTAGTATAGAGATTGTGAGTATAGAGGCTAGTCATTGGAGGAGTGTATGAGGAGGGAGAGAAGCAACCTAAGATTCTAGCAACACTAGCAAGTAATGATAATAGATTGGTATATGAAATATTAGAGAAGAGCAAGGAAAAGGAGGATAAATATGCTTCTATTTCTTTAAAGTTTAATGGTAAATTTTTAACAATTATCATTAAAGAAAATAATAATGAAATTAAAAGAATCTCTTTTCAAGCAGTGAGTGGCAGACCTAAAAAAGATAATGGGAAACACTATTTTACCTATGAAAAAGAAAGGCAAATGCTAAAAGATGAAAGACCAATACCAGAGGGAGAATATTATATCACTCCTTTAAGTGAAAATAAAGATGATGGGGTACAGGAGTTAAGCATAATAGATAATATTATAGGTTCAGTAAGTTGGGTTTTATCAAAAGTAAAACTTCCAAAAAGAGGAGAGTTTTATGGAAGTAGTTTTGTTTGGGGAACAATCCGAATCCCTATCCAACCAAAAACAAAAACTTTCACAGATTCTGAAGGGCAAACTATCACTAGAAATAATTTCTTTATTCACGGAGGAGTAGAAGCTGGAAGTGCTGGGTGTATTGATTTATGGAAAGATAATGAAGAGTTTTTCAAAATCTTTTTAGCATATGTAGAGAAGTATAGAGATAGGATTCTAAAGAATCAGGGTAAAATTCCTTTGGTAGTCAAATATGAAGATTCTACAAAGATAGAATGTGATAATGCAGCTTATACAAAATATTGCAAACCGATAGGTAAGGAGAGCAAGTGAAACCCACTTGGTTTTTAACTTTTAAGGTTTTTATTGCTTTATTTTGGATTGGAAGTTTAGTGTTCTTAATAGTAGCTGGGTTAGAGTCAAGACGTGGAATTATATATCACTTCTTAAATGATTTTGTGTTTCAAGGTCTCTTCATTCTTGGAATATGTAGCATATTTATTTCTGCATTGGAAAAATTTTATAAAAATATTACCATTACTTATTTTCTAGTATGGTATTTTGGTTTTCCCATATTATTTACTATAAGATTCAATTGTTCCTTTTTCATTCAAGAAATCACAATTAATAATTTAATTGAAATGGGATTTTATATCGGTTTTTTCCTATTTACATTTTTATCTATATTGGGCTTTATTTCTTGGATTAAAGAGAGATATGTAATTTTTATAATATGCTTTATTGTATGTATATTCTTTTATTGTCCATTTTTACTTTTTGCTACTTTTGTTCTATATGGGAGTCCCAAATAATGTTTTTATGTCAAACAAAAACTCTCACAGATTCTGAAGGGCAAACTATTACTAGAAAGAATTTCTTTATCCACGGAGGAGCAGAAGCAGGGAGTGCAAATTATATAAATTTTGGTTGTATTGATTTATGGAAAGATAATGAAGAGTTTTTCAAAATCTTTTTAGCATATGTAGAGAAGTATAGAGATAGGATTCTAAATCATCAAAGGCAAAAGTTTCTTTTGCAAAATTTATTTGATTAAAGACAGAGTTTCTTTGGTGGTTAAATATGAGGATTCTACAAAAGTAGAAGGTGATAATGCAACTTATACAAAATATTGCAGACCAATTAATTAAGGAGCTTAGATTGAAATTTACTAGTAGATTTACTTGGCTTTTAGCATTAAAGGTTTTTATTAGCTTATTTTGGATTACAATGCTATTTTCAATAATAGAAGATTTTTTATTTCGCAATTACAAGTTAGCAGAAATTGACCTAATGGACTTATTCGTATTGTGCAGTCCTTTAAGTATTTTATTTGAAAAATTTTATACAAAAAGAAGCTTAATGGTAACTTATTTTTTGTGTTTCTTTTTCTATATGGTTTTCTATGCTTCTTTTTCTTTCTTTATAGAATATATTAGTTATTTAAAATATAACTATCATTTCACACAACTATATGATTTAGTTTTTAATGGAAAAACACTATATATTTCCTTATCAGTTATGTTTATAGGCTTTGGCTTATATGGATTAATTTCATATTTTCAGAACAACTATCAAAGAGCAAAGTTATGTTTTATATTTTTCTTTGCGAGCTTGATTCCTTTTATCCTTGTAGGAAATATGATATTTTCCTGAAATAAAGTTTATAATAAAACAATGTGAGGCTAAACAATGATTGATTCTTATTTAAGGTATATTGATAGCTGGGGAGATGCAGGGGGACATACTACTTTATGGAATGGAGATAAAAAACAATTTGAAGATTTTGAAATAAGTAAGAATTATTTGAATGGAGAATATGGGGTAGTAGATTTTCAATTTTGGGAGTTA
>NZ_NXLP01000209.1:0-384 GCF_003364125.1 Helicobacter sp. MIT 14-3879 | reverse complement strand
AATTAGAATAAATATTTTTATTTTCTAAATCTTTAGGATTTATTTTATCTAGGAATATGATAATATTATTTTTATCTTGAGATTCTAAGAGATAGGAATTTTCATTGTTATTGAATCTTGCTTGTCTTTGCTTATCTTTTAATTCTTTTTCTTGTTTTCTTTGTAATTCTTTTAGTTTTACTTCTCTTTGTTTAGAATCTAAACCTTGCAAAGCTTGTTCTAAGTTTTCTATCTCTTCTTTATCTCTTTGTAATTGCTCTTCTCTTATCTTTGTTACACTTTTATATAAATCTTTTCTAGCTTGTAAATATTCATCACTTAAAGAATCTTTGTTGGAGATAAAGGAGAGATAGAAACTAGATTTGTATTTAAAAAAACTTTCAT
>NZ_NXLP01000060.1:0-7332 GCF_003364125.1 Helicobacter sp. MIT 14-3879 | reverse complement strand
GCCACTAATCCATCTCTAGCAAGCTAGAGACTTCATCGTTCGACTTGCATGTATTAGGCACGCCGCCAGCGTTCACTCTGAGCCAGGATCAAACTCTCCATAAGAATTTATGGAAGTTTGAGCCAAAATCAAATAATGACACAAACTCTCCATAAGAATGAAAAGTTTAACATTCAATAATCAATGCGACTCTTCATTAAGAATGAGCTAGTCTAAACCAGCTCTTATGTTTAAGGCAAATCACTATTATAAAAATAGTAAATTCCCTATTCATTATTTATACAAATAACTCCAATAATCTCGTAAAACATTAATGTTCATTATTAACATCATAGAATTATTGAGAGATTTTGTTAAATAATGTCAAATCTTCTTTAATAACATCAAGTTATTGAAGTTATTGCAAAAAATTTGTCTTGATTATAGGTGATTGAGAGTTTATCCTTATCTCATGTGTTATCACAAAGACTTCAACTCACTCAATTAAGATAGCGTCTTAAGATAATATTGTATTCCAACATCCATGCAGTCTAGTAAAAGACTTTTCTGCATAAAACGATATACAAATATCCTAACCAAATCATTACCTTAATGATAATAGTCGAGTTGTATGTAAGATATAACAACAATAAGATTAGTTTTATTATGATGATTGATAATTTTGTCGTATCACAAGTATCTTAAGTAATTATCTCTAAGAATAGAGATTCTCTCTACAAACAATGAATAGATTTAAAGTATTTTGTGTCATGAAAAAACTTCAATCAAATCTATTCCATTTCTGTATTAAGAATACAACATCTTATAGATGAATAAAGAATATAATAAAATAATCTTGCTTAGTTTTCAAAGATCATTGCTTTAAAATATTTAAAGTCAAATAACACTCTTGCCATAAAAAACTAAAACAAACACTGAAATACAGCTCTATTATGTTTAAAAATGACTTGAGAGTTGGAATTTTAGTGTCATTAAGCTTAAAATTTACTTAAATAACCGAAATTTATGGAGAGAATAGAGAAATTATTATATTTCAGCAAGAGTTGCAATTTTAAGGATTTATCTCTGCATTTTTACAATCTTTAAGAATATAGAAAGGAGTGATGTAATGATCACATCAGTGTGAAACATTGAATGAAAATTTATGTTGGTTTGATATTGAGGAATGTTATTCATTAAACTCCTCTTTGAGGATAGTATTCTCGCTCATTAAGCTAATCATAGTTTCTTGCAAAGTAAAATATTCTTCTTAGTCATAGTATGTCATAGTATTTATCTTTAGATATAGATTATAGAAGATAATCGATGCGATAAATCCTCTTAAGATTTTTAGTAGCAAGGCTAAATCAACACCACCTATTACAAATAAAAGCGAAGTTTTCCATCTTTTGTGTAATAAACAAACTTAACTCTTGCTCTTTGATGAGTGCGAATAGATAAGGTTCTTATGTTTGTTTGCGAATGAAGTGCATTGACACATTTCATGGATTACATAGCAATCATTTTGAAAGTTAAATTTAATCACAAATAAATAGAGGAAATGAATTAAAAAGGTAAATTTTCAGCCTTATGTATCTGGCTTGTGCGTTGATTATAGGGTTTTGCAATTTGTAGAAGAGAGCAAATAAGCTGTCCACTTCTTCTTATCCAAAAATCATAATCACATACCAAAATAAGCTCTCTTTTTAATCTGCTAATAGCCACGTTGAGTGTAAATAATGCGCTTTGGTTATAAGAATCTGTCATATATTTACTGAATTTCACGGGAGAAAAAATGATTGTGTCAAATTCCTTACCCTGTGATTTATGAATAGTAAAAACATGATTGCGTGGTATTCCCTTTGCAATGAGCAGTTTTTGCTGATCGCGAAATGGGGTAAGCACACCATAGTCTCGAAAGTCTCTTATAATATTTACAATCGCATTTGCTTCAGCAATACTCTCATTATGTTGGCTAACCCCATACTGATGTTTTTCACCATAAGACTTAGAATCTATATAATACACTTCAGTTGTTGCTCCTCTCCCTTGCAAGCCGTTGTGATAGATATATTTATCTAATATTTGTGCAAGATTATTACCATAACGATGTGTGGTTGTGAGTTTATAATGAGCGATTTTTTGAAATTGTATAGAATCGTGATTATTGGTATGATGCAAATCAATATGATTTTGCAGCATGGATTCCAAAAACAATGTGCTAAGACTCCATAAACAAACAGAGTGTTTTTGAGATTTGATGATTGCTTCATTCATGAGGCAAATAGGCATAAGCTGTTTATGGTCGCCTAAAAGTGTTAATGGGATATTGAGATGTAGCGGAGGAATGATTTTTATTAGTGGAGAAAAAGCGCATTCATCAAGAAATATATGCACGAAATCAAGCATACTGAGAATCTGATAACGTTTCACAAAGGAATCTAATGTCAATCCCACTACATAGCAATCTTGCAATCTTTCTTTAAGGTTTTGTGTGGCAAATAACATTGTATCCTTTTGCTTCAGATTCTTTTTATCACTCTCTTCATCATCACTTTGCAAACATACTTCAGGGTAATGCTGCAAGAAATCGTTACTAGGCATGCCAAGACGCAAGAATCTTGAGCGCAAAATACCTTTTGCATCACATTTTTTTATAAGGGAGATAAAGATTTGTTCTAGGGCTGTGTTTGTTGGAGCGAGAATAAGGGCGCGCTTTTGTTGAGAAATGATATTTAAGAGGCAGGAAAAAAGCACAATTTGTGTTTTACCGCTACCGCTTATTCCCCAAATGTAGCTTATAGGATGGGAGAATATTCCTTTAATTGCTTCTTTTTGCTCATTGCTCACCATAGAATCAAGAGAAATTTTCAAAGCAATGGGTTTGGCAGAGGGCAAGGCTAAATGCAGTTTTTGTTGGCAGAAAGAAAGAATATTCTTTACTAAAAACTTCAAATCTACAAAAAGATTAAGGTATTGCAAAATGTTGTTGGAGGATATGCTGATATTAGCCTTAGATTCTATGTTGCGAATCTTTTTTTGCAAAGTATTCTCTTCAAAGGTAATGCTTAACGTTCGGGTAAGCTCATTATAATTTTTCTTTTCTATGGAATCTAAATCAATCGCGGCATTGCCAATATAAAGCTGTAAATAATCTGTGGCAAAGAGACTTTGTTCAAGGACAAGAACAATAGTGTTGCATTGTTCTGTGGATTCTGATGAGATAATAGGGGTATTGGTTGTGGTCTTAAAACATAAGGTTGCCTTGAAAATCTTTATTTTTTCTATACCTAGATTGTATTCTTCTAGGTAATTGAGGTATTCTCTTGCAGAGTTGATAATATAATCATGCAGATGAGACATTATGATTTCCTATATGTTTTGTAAGATAGTATCCATGTTTTTACACACAACACAAGATTATGAATACCCCTCAAACAATACCTAAGATTAGGTAATTTTAGGTATAATGATAACTTGCTTTTTTAAGAAAAACAGCATTTAAGTATAGCAAAATTATGCTACAAAGAGAGCCTGAATAAACAATATAGGACAGTAATATGGTTTTAGAGCATGAGATTCCAAAAGGCAGTAAATTACATTTTGGATTGTCCGCTAGACTAAAAAGAAAAGTTGAGAATCTTAGCGCGGAGTTATTCTACCAGCACGGCTTTGAAGAGATTGCTAGCCCCATTTTTGTCTATCAAGAGCATCAAAAAAGCTTTCTTAATCGCGATGTTATCCATTTAAGCAGTGAACAAAATCATCAAATCGCTATGCGCAATGACAGCACGATAGATGTCATTAGAATTATTACAAAGAGGCTTGGCAGAACAACCAATCAAAAGAAGTGGTTTTATATTCAACCAGTCTTTAGCTACCCTACTACTGAACACAATCAAATTGGCGCAGAATGTTTAGATGAAAATCAAATACAAGATATGCTTAATTTGGGTATTGCAATTTTTAAAGCACTCGAGATTGCCCCCCTGTTACAAATTACTAACATTAAAATTGCAAAGCTTTGCGCGGAAGAAATGCAACTAGATTCTCAATATTTTGATAAGCTGCATATTGAGAAACTTCAAAGTATTAGCTTTCTTAAGAAGTTATTGCAAGTTAATACTCCAAGCGATTTAGAATCGCTCATATCTAGTATGCCGCAATTTTTACAAGCTGAATTGCAATATTTATTGCATTTGTGTTCCTGTGATTATCCACATTTGCTTTGTTCACCGTTATTGCCAGCTCCTGTAGATTATTATGATGACTTCTTCTTTAGAATGTTCTTAAACAACGCAACTTTTCTTGCGGGAGGTCGCTATTGTGTTGATAAAATCGGAAGTTGCGGTTTTGGAATCTACACAGATAATATTATCTATCGCTTACTTAAGGATAAAGGATAAATATGGCAGACGTTATTTTAGGTGTGCAATGGGGAGATGAAGGTAAGGGAAAAATTGTCGATAGTTTAGCAAAAAATTACGACTTTGTTGTGCGTTTTCAGGGCGGGCATAATGCTGGACATACACTCGTAATTGACAATGTAAAATACGCATTACATCTTATTCCTAGTGGAATCTTATATCCTCAATGTAAGAATATTATAGGCAATGGCGTTGTTATTGACTTCCAAGCATTAGATTCTGAAATGCAACAATTTGAAAGGCTTTTTAGCACAACGCAAAATTTTCATTCAACAACGGGAACTCTCTCCTCAAATAGCTGCCTGATTGATAGACTTTTTATCTCTAATAGAGCACATATTATTCTTCCTTATCATGTTGCGCTTGATCGCTTTATAGAAAATAATCGAGCAAAGACAAAAGGTTTAGAAGCAATAGGCACAACAGGTAAAGGTATTGGTCCATCATATAGCGATAAAGTTTCTAGGAATGGTATCCAAGTGGGAGATATATTTGATGAAGAAATCCTTCACACAAAATTACAAGCTAATCTTGTAAATTTAGCGCACTTACCTCTCGCTTTTGATATAGATTCGATGCTTTCTGAAATGAGAGGTTTCGCCAAGAGATTTGCGCCATTTGTAGCCGATACAACACAGATTCTATGGGAATCTACACGAAACAACAAGCGCATTTTACTAGAAGGCGCACAAGGAAGCATGCTTGATATTGACCATGGCACTTACCCTTTTGTAACAAGCTCGCATACGGGCATAGCTGGAGCGCTCTCTGGTACGGGATTGAACGCGCATGATATAGATTCTGTCATTGGCGTCATGAAAGCTTATTGCACGCGCGTTGGCAATGGTATTTTTCCTACAGAATTACATGATGAAGCAGGTAGATTTCTGCAGCAAAAGGGAATGGAATTTGGCACAACAACAGGCCGTCCTAGACGTTGCGGCTGGCTTGATTTAGTCGCAATCAAACATGCCATACGATTCAATGGCTGCACAAAACTTGCTATCATGAAAATTGATGTGTTGGATACATTGCATGAGGTAAAAGTTTGTGTGGGCTATGAATATGAGGGGGAAGTCATTGATTATATGCCTTATAATCTCAATGTTAAGCCAATTTATAAGAGTTTTTCAGGTTGGAATGGGAGTGCCCGTGTTCGTGAGTTCTCAAAGTTGCACGCAAATGCTAAAAGGTATATTGAGTTTATAGAAGAATATACGGGTTCTAAAGTATGGCTTATTTCAACGAGTCCCGAGAGAGAAGATATTATCGAAATTCCATAATATATTTCTAAAATTTCTAGCGTTTCTTGATGTTTCTAGTATTTGTTATATTTTATGGTTTTTCTAACAAGGTAAGATAGAATAAGAGAGAATGTTCCTCTCAAATATTCATAGCTAGATTCTACCAAGTCGTTGTCTTAAAAATTACTGCTGATATGGGCTTTAGATTCTTGAAAATTAGACATGACAGGTGAAAGTCTCACTGCCCTTGAGCGAAGAATAAATGACAACAACTTTCATATAAATGTATGGATTTGTATGAAAGTTGTTGTGCAAATATATTTTAGATTCTGTGAATTATCACAATAAGATGAGGTGCTAGTTTCATATCAGACTTCATGATTGCAAGATAGGAATTTCAGCAGTCTCAAAAATTAAGGATAGGATTTAATAACCTAAAAAGCTTTAGAATCTTTGAAAGTATCGAAAATATAGCAAGAGACGTAAGAATATTGATGAAGTTATTTCTATTTTGAGGTCTTGTAAGGCACAATGACTTTATCGCTATTGTGTCAAGCTTGTTGGCTGCTTGCTTTAGTGTGATATTCATGATTGGCTCATCTCTTGTTATAAGAAATCTAAACTAGACATTATTATGAAGGCTAGGAAATACATTATGTGTTTTTCAAGCCAGCAGATTCATAAAGAGCAGAGGCTGCTATTCATGAATCTGCTATGTGCCTTTTATGCCTCTATGTGTCTGCTATGCTCTTTGAGATAAGGGAGTGAAAAGGCACTCTCATATCCAATAGGAAGCATATCAATACAATCCGTTCTAAAGAAAGGCAGTAATTACCCCTTTCTCATTGTGAATCGCGTATGAGATTGAGCCTATTGACTTTAGCAATTTATGGCTAAGTTCTCTTAGGATAAGGAGGCTAAACTCTCACTCTCATTGCCACTTCCCCCTGTGCCTTATGGTTAAATCTATGCCTTAGTTAAAAAAGGGGGTGGGGGGATTCGAGATTCTTGTCCTGCCCTAATAGAATCTGCAAGGATACAATCTCACAGAGAATCTGCAATGGTATTCTGTGATGATAGAATCTTATAATGATAGCTCCTGCAGTGATAATAGAATCTTGCAATGATAGCATCATAATGATAGCCTAGAATCCCCCAAATGATTGTCTCTTACAAGCAGACAAATGGGCTTGTTATTCAGCAGTGTTGGATTACTCTAGCCATTAACAGACTTGATTGGACATTTCTACTATTTTCATCTCATTATCATTGATTTGCTCAACAATGTAATGCGCATTCACGGATAGTCCCTCTTTATCTTTACCGCATTCCCATTCTTCTCTAACAAGTGTTTTCGCACTTTTCCACAGACAACACCTATGGGGGTGTTTTTTGAATCTTGACAGAATGATAATTGTGTCTTGTAGTGGAATCTCATTGAGAAAGCACATCTCTTTTTTGATGCTTGCTATACTCTATAAGCTTCTTGTATATTTTTAGCCTTTAAGAGAGCTTTTTCGATTCTTATCCATTCACATAGGCTTTGTGTGCATTCTCTATCCATACAACTAGACAGATAAGAATAAGCTTTAATCAACAAACTCTCTATTTCTTTACAATTCATCTCTTGTTAGAGTAGGGCAGAATCTTTAGCATAGAGAAAATAACACACAATAAATAGG
>NZ_NXLP01000059.1:0-7334 GCF_003364125.1 Helicobacter sp. MIT 14-3879 | reverse complement strand
TATTATGCTTTATACTAGCTTCTTTAAGCTCGTATGCAATATCTAAGGGAGTATAATCTGCATAAACATTATAAAAAAACAATAGGCATAAAAAAGCATAGAGTTTCATTATTTTTGTATTTTTAATGTGTGTTTTATTACTTCTTTTACACATCGTGTTGAATTAAGCTATGTAAATATTTAAAAATAATTATTAATGAAAATTATAGAATTAAGATTCTAGCTCTAAGAACTAGAATCTTAAAATAAATAAGTATATCTTAATGTAAGTATTCCTAGTCCCCATCCTAATTGAACATCAAGTTTATGGTGCTTATACATTGTTAAACTTCCACCAGCGTGAGCACCAAAGAGAAAAGCACTAAAATTATAGCCATACACATTTTTATCATAAAATAAATGATGATAGCCAAAATTTAATCCAGCAAAAACTCCCCAATTAAAATCACTAGTGGGAGTAAAATCTAAAATATAATCAGCCCCTACTTGAAAAGATAATGCGTGCCAAGTATAGTTTCTCCACCAAGTAGAATAAGTATCTATTCCATAGTTTAGCCCTCCAATAGCCCTTATACCGTGCCTAAATTTATAAAATTGCCAATCTCTTGGAAAATAATATTCATATCCACCAACAACACCTACTCCAAATGTAGTTATTCCTCCAAATCCTATTTCTCCTCCAACAAATCCTTTTCCAGTCAAATCAATACCTTTTTGCAAATCATCTTTAGAATCTTTTGCAGCAATTAGATTGGTAGAGTAGAGAATAAAAAACATTAATAATAACTTCTTCATTGTAATCCCTCTTTTTAATAACATCAAAAAGCGTATTTTTATAAAAATTATTTTAATGTTCTATAAATTATGAAAAATATATTAAGTTTCAATTTCTAATCATTTATGTTTGAAAAATCTTTTAAATAGCTATTTTTAAATTTATTAAAATAATTATATTTTTTGATTTTTCGTGTGCCTTTATTATAGCATTCAATGGAATCTTTTAGTGTAGTTTTTATTGCTATACAAGATTTAAGTATCTTGCTTGATTTATCAATATTATAAGAAAGATTAAATATTTTATCAATCTCATCTTCTTTAAAGTTAGTAGAATTAATTTGCATCAAACCCACATCAATTTTTAATTCTTTATCCTGTAAGAGGATTTTTAATGCCTCTTTTAAATATTTTTCACTTCCTTTAAAAACAATAAGATATTGATTTTTATAGTTTGAAACTTGCTTTGTTAATTGATTAAATTGATATTTTGTGCTCTTGCTAACAAAAGAAATAATCAATGGATTAAAACCACTTTCAATCTTAGCTATGGTATAAAGCACCCTTTTATCAATATTATGCTTTATACTAGCTTCTTTAAGCTCGTATGCAATATCTAAGGGAGTATAATCTGCATAAACATTATAAAAAAACAATAGGCATAAAAAAGCATAGAGTTTCATTATTTTTGTATTTTTAATGTGTGTTTTATTACTTCTTTTACACTTTGTTTTGTTTGTTCTTTGGTATGTTTTGCTGTAATTTTTTGTATATCTCTTGCAGAAAATTCCAAAGTATCAAGTTTCCTTAACCTATCTTTTTCACTCATTCCTACTTCTTTTGCCCTAAAGTCATTGATTTCTCTAAATTTATTTTCTATGAGTTCTATTGTTAAATCATTGCTTAAATTAGAATTTAACAATTTAGCAACTTTAATTTTTTCTTGCTTACTTAAAAATGTATTATTTTGCAATTCCTCTTTCAAAAATCTATTTAATTTTTCTTTTGTTAGATTTTCATTTTGCTTAAGTTCGTTTATTAATTCCCCATTTAAACCTTCTTTCTTAAAGGCTTTCAATAAATCTGCTAAAAATGCAAAAAAGGTTTTATCTCCAAGAGAATCATTATCATTAATATCAATCTTATTTTGCTCTAAATCAAAAGAAATTTTTTTGCATTTCTCTGAAAAATTTTTATATAAATTTGAAATATCTACCAATCCCATAATTACTTCCTTTTTTTATTTAATTTAATAAAATAAATATACTCAAAAAATAAACTTAAAGTCTAAAAATACGCTTAAAAGGTTTCAAATGAAATGATTTAAGTTTATTTTTATGTTTTAATTAAAAATTTTTTTTAAACTTCCATTTTGTTGAATTTAACAAAGGAGTTTAAAAATGCTTAAAAATATTTTAAGAGTGGTATTTTTACTTGGAATTTTTGCAAGCTTAGGATTTGGTGCTAATGAGTTTAATGAAGCTTCAAATATAGTAAATTCTGCTGATACATCAGGTAGAAAAGTTCTTGGCACAGTAATTAAATGGACTACCTCTGTGGCATTGCCTATTATTTGCATTGTTGCTGGAATGGTTATGGGTTATTCGCAACAAAAGAAAAAGGCTGAACAAGACCAAAACACAAATAAGATTTATTTTGTAACTTTTATTGCTGGATTAGTAGGTTTTTTTGTTTATATTTTAATTGCAACAATGCTTTCTCAAGCACTTTTTGGAGATACAAGTTATATCTTTAATGTTATTACTAATTTTTGGAAAAGTGCAATAGTGTAATGAAAATTTGTAGAGTTCTACTAATAAATATGCTTTTTATTTCTTATGTTTTCTCTATTTGTTATGAAGTCCCTTGTCCAAGTGCAATTGCAAATTCTTCTAAGCAAATAGCAGAAAAAACGATAGAAATATTCACATTAATAAGTCTATTAATAGATATTAAAAAATATTTTTAAATAAAAGCTTTTAAAATTTTAAAATTAAAGAATATTTATTTAACTGAATCTTCTTTAATCATAACTTTCTTTAATAATTAATTAAAATCTCTTTCATATAGTTTTATTTTTACCTAAATAGGTATTTTTCTTAACCAATATAGGCTGTTTTTTTATCAAGATAACGCACAATAACGGAGAGACTAAAACAAATGACAAAATAAATAAATGCCACCAAGCTAATCATAATAAGTATATCCTCAAAAGTTGTTAATTGAGCTAGGATTATTTTGGATTGATAAGTAAGCTCTGCAATTTGTAATCCAGCAAGAAAAGAAGTATCCTTAAAAGTTGTAATAACTTGTGAGAGCATAGAAGGGATAACTTTTCTAAAAGTTTGTGGCAGAATAATATAAAAAAGTGTAAAAAATTGGCTAAAACCTTGAGAATATGCGGCTTCAAATTGACCTTTAGGCACAGAATTAAGCCCTCCACGAATTATTTCTGCCATTACAGAGCTTGTATAGAGCGAAAAACCAACAGTCCCCCATACAGCAGGATTAGCACGTCCAAAAAAACTTGGCAATACAAAAACAGCTGTAAGCATCCATAAAAGTAGTGGTGTATTTCTAAATACTTCAATATAAGATATTGCAAGAAAACGGGCTATCCTACCACCATAATTACGTGTAATAGCTAAAAATGTTCCAAAAATTATAGAAATAATACAGGTTACTAATGCAACAACTAATGTTAAATATAATCCATCAAATAAAAAATTAATATTTATCTCATTAAATACATTACTCATCATAGCCTCCTAAGATGTGCATTTTTTAGTCTATTTTCATAAAACTTTGCAAAATACGCCAATGGATAACATACAATAAAATATAAAAATGCTGTAAAGAGATAAGCAGGAGCATAATTTCCTGTATCACCCGCATAGCTATCTGCTACATACATAATCTCTCCACCAGCCACTATCAAAAGCACGGAAGTATTTTTAATAAGATTAACTACTTGATTGGTAAGAGGAGGTAAAATAATCTTAATAGTTTGAGGGAGAATAATATAATACATTTGTTGGGTATAAGTAAAACCCTGTGAAGTAGAGGCTTCAAACTGCCCTTTTGGAATAGAGAGGATACCACTACGCACAACTTCACTCACATACGCTCCGTGATATGCACCAACCCCCAATACACCTACGCTAAATACATCAAGGTGGATTCCAAGTGGTGGAAGTGCATAATATAAGAAAAATATCTGTATAACTAAAGGCGTATTTTGAAAAATTTCAACATATATTCTCGTATAAACACGAAGACCTCTGATTTTACTTGTTGCCATAACTCCACCAATTGTACCAAAAATTAATGCAATTAGTAGGGCTAAAGCACTTACAGATAATGTATAACCAAAACCTGAAAGAAAATCTTCACCTTTTGAAAAGGTATCAATAAATTTCCATATAGCAAAAGGACTAGAACTATCTTCATTATATAAACCTATCTGTTCTAAAAAATTACGAAGTTTTTCAATCCAATCTATACTATCCACTATATTATAAGCCCCATTTCTTTGCTATCTCATCAATTTGTTCCTTATTATCTTTGACAAAATTGTTAATAAAAGCTGCAAATTCTTTATCATTTTTTGGACTTACGATACCATACTCTTGAGGTTGAAAACTATCAGGAAGTATTTCATTTTTATTATCAACATATCCTAAAAGAATTGATTTATCAACACCAAAGGCATCAACACGTTTTGAATCAAGGGCTACCTTAATGCTTGGATAATCTGGAAACTCACTAAATTTAACTTTTATGCCAAGCTTTTTTGCAGCTTCATCAATAGCCTTCCTAGAAGTTGCTGCTTGTGCTACTCCAATAGTTGCATTTTTCATATCTGCTAATGATTTATAGCCTTTTTCTTTTAAGACAAGCAACCCAACAGCATCTTTATAATAAGGCTCTGAAAAGTTATAAGTTCGCTTACGTTCAGGCGTAATTGTAAAAGTTGCAATCACAGTATCAATACTTCCATTATCAAGCAATGGACCTCTTGTTTTTGCATTTACAGCTACAAGCTTAAGCTTATTCTCATCACCAAATATACTCTTTGCAAGCAATCTTGCAACATCTACTTCAAAACCTTTAATTTCTTTTGTCTTTTGGTCAAGCAAAGCAAAACGAGGCACATCATTTTTTACACCTACAACAAGCTCGCCTCTATTTTTAATATTCTCTAGCATACCTGCATTTGCACACAAAGCAAATATGCTTGAAATAAAAAATAGCCTAACTATCTTTGAAAATAACCTAATATTATAATTAATAATACTCATAGATAACTCCTTATTAATAAAATTAAATTCTAATGACTTAAAATTTTTCCCAAAAATACTTTTGCACGCTCTGTTTTTGGAGAGACAAAAAATTCTTTAGGAATGTTTTCTTCTACAATAGCACCATCTTCCATAAAGATAATTCTATCTGCTACTTCTCTTGCAAATCCCATTTCATGTGTTACAACAACCATAGTTGTATTGCTTTGATGTGAGATCTCACGCATAACATCTAAAACTTCTTGTATAGTCTCAGGATCAAGTGCGGAAGTCGGCTCATCAAAAAGCATATATGGCTTTTGAGTGCATAAACTTCTTGCTATTGCTACACGCTGCTGTTGCCCGCCACTTAATGTTGCAGGATAAACCTTTGCCTTATCTGTAAGTCCAACAACCTCAAGATACTTATAGGCCAACTCTTGAGCTTCTTGCTTGCTTTTACCTCGCAATTTAATTGGTGCAAGTGTAAGATTCTCAAGTACATTTAAATGAGGATAAAGATTAAAATGCTGAAATACCATTGCACAATATTCTCTACATATTTTTGTCTTTGTTTTTGAATTAAGAGCAATACCACCAACAACAACTTCACCAGAACTCACGACTTCAAGTCCATTAATACAACGAATTGTAGTGCTTTTCCCACTACCACTAGGTCCAATAATAACTAGCCTCTCACCATCTTTAATCGTCAAATTAATATCTTTCAATACATGATGTTTGCCATAAAATTTATTAACATTTTTTAGTTCAATCACACCTAGTCCTCAAGTTTTTAAATATATCTTTTTATTTATTGACAGCTAATAAACTTTAGCAGAAAATATATACTTTATTTTTATTAAGAAATCAATAAATATCTAAAATAATAACATTTTATGTTTAATAATTTCAATAAACATATATCATGATAAGCTATCACACAATTTAAACAATTAAATTGTTTATTTAAATTTATATTAACAAAAAAGTTATTTTAAGAAGATTATTCCATAAAAACATCTATTTAAATTACTATTTTTATACCTTATTTATACACAATTAATGTAGTTTCATTTTATTAAGTTTCAAATTAACAATATTATAAAATTACTTTATTTTCTAATACCGTGCATTAAAATTCCTTCAATTAGAATAATTTATTCTTAAAGCTTTAAAACAAAAAATATCAATAAAATTACAATAATTGATAAGTAGTTATAGATAAAAACATCCCTAAAATATAATAAATTACTCCATATAAGGTTAATTATTTTATATTTGTTTATTTCTGTATATGCATTTAAACTAATACATATTTATATTTAAAAAATTAGAATTTGTTGTGAGTTATTACAAAAGATTTTATTTATAGTTTTTAAACTATATCATCAATTTCTTATATTATATTCTTTTATATTTTCCTAAATTCTTAATTAACTTTATTATATTTACTTAAGAAATACATTTTATATCATCTGTAATAAGACTAAAAAACATCCCATATCTTCAAGTAAATATTTTAAAATGCTATCAAGGTCATCTTTATCTAAATTTATTCTTTTTTATTTTGCTATTTATTATACAATTCTATCTTATTTTGTGCTTTATACTTTATTTTATTTTTGTAGCTTTCATTAATAAAACACAGGACAAGTTTCTTCTACTAGCACCTCATCAATCTTAGCATAATTTTTATAAAAGTATTCTTGTAAAAGAGGAATTATCTTTTTGGTAAATATGATTTTAAGTCCTCTATGGAAAAATAATACTTATACTACATTTCCCAAACTTTATCAAACTTATCTTCCCATTTTTTACCTTCATAACACTATCTAATATAAATAAGTGTGTCCTATTATATGCTCTCTATCAAGCAAAATGCAGTCTTTAATGTTAGGGATATAATCTAAAAGCATTTGATAAACAATTTTAACAACAAAATCAGGGGTATAAAAACTCCCTAGATTATATAGTTTGTTTAGTATTTATATGTGTTTGGATTAACTTTCCCCCTCCTCTACTCCCATTCAATTGTGCCGGGGGGTTTGCTCGTAATGTCATAGACTACACGGTTAATGCCTTTTACTTCGTTAATAATGCGATTAGAGACAGATTCTAAAAATACAGAAATCAAATTATTTCTGAAACTTTTTAAAATATTCATCAATTTCTTCTCGCATTTCTTGTCCTACTTCTTCAAAAGCAGACAAAATAAGCCCATAACTTCCTGCTCCACCTAGAAAATCCCAAAATTCATTAGCAACTTTAAGTTCTGCA
>NZ_NXLP01000208.1:0-440 GCF_003364125.1 Helicobacter sp. MIT 14-3879 | reverse complement strand
ACCATTCATAACCCTTGCCTATATGCCTAAATTTCATTTACTCCTTGCTATCATCATTTGCTAAAGCTATTCTCCTAATATCATTTGCTCTATTTCTTTATAAAATCCTATATCTATGATTAGCATCAAGAAAGCGGTGTAGAAGCAAACTCTGCGAAAGTTATTATTATCTATTAGAATTTTATCTCATCTACTATCTTAACTCATCTATGTGATTTATGCTAAAGGTAGGGATTTTCTATACTCCTCTCTTATCTCATTTAGCAAGATTTTAGATTCTCCCCTCTTTGCTTCCCAATACATAAAGCCATTGAGACGCTTTGCCTTAGTGTTTTTAAGGTGGGCTGCAAGAGTGTGTATATCATAAATTTGTCCTTGAAATTCTAGCTTACCCTCGCTTGTGAGATAGGCTTGAAATGCGGTATTTTTAAGGTGGAGTT
>NZ_NXLP01000207.1:0-442 GCF_003364125.1 Helicobacter sp. MIT 14-3879 | reverse complement strand
GAGAATTATAAGACCTGATACTTAGTATCTGTCAAGGGGTGATTTATGAAAAATATCATATTTGCCAAGATTAATCAATAAGATTAATCAATAAGATTAGTCAATGAAAAAAAAGGGTGATTGAGCGAAGAGATTGTAAGGAGTGAGATTTAAAACTCTCTAGCCTTTCTTTATCTCTACAGCTCTAGCAGTCAAACTAATAACAGGATTTAAAACTCTCTAGTATTTCTTTATCTCTACTAGAATTGAGCGAAAGGAATTGTAAGGAGTGGATTTTAGATAAAGTGTTATTAATTTAGAGTTAAATTAAGTAAAAAGTAAGTCCTCTTATGTAGCTTAATAACTTAGTTTGGATAGATAATAGATAATCTTAGAGATTTAGAGATGAGAAATGCAATGGCAATAAAGTATGCTCTACACAAGTAATAACATAAATTGGATT
>NZ_NXLP01000206.1:0-444 GCF_003364125.1 Helicobacter sp. MIT 14-3879 | reverse complement strand
CCTGATATTTTAGATAAAATTGATAAAGAATTAAGAGATGAAAAACTTAAAAATAAAGATTGGAAAGATTTTGATAAAAAATGGTATGAAAGTTTAGAGACTAATGAATTTAATGATGGATTCTTTGGCTTTGCTCCTGTGGAATCTAGTGCTAGTCATTGGGGTAAAGTCTTTGAAAATAATCAATATGTGCCAAAATGGAATGACAATACCAAACAATATCATTACATACAAAGGGATAAAAACACTTTTTCTCCCTCTAATCGTTGCACTTTTGAAATCTCACAAGAGCAGTATGAAACCTTGCTTAATGCGATTAAAAAAGATGTAGAAAAAAGGATAGTTACTTGAAAATTCCTCTCTATTCTCAACTTAAAGCAAAATTAGAATCTAAAGGCTTAGATTCCATTACAAGCGGGCAATTAGCTTGGTTTGTGTGTAGTG
>NZ_NXLP01000205.1:0-445 GCF_003364125.1 Helicobacter sp. MIT 14-3879 | reverse complement strand
AATTATTTTTTATCTTTTCTATTATTAGATTTATATCTTGTATTTCCTTCTAAACTCATCTAATCTTTCTTTATCTTTATTCCACCAACCTTCAGGCTTTTAATCTTTATTTGATAAATGAAAGTATCCATAACTAGCCCAAGCAAGTTCTGCATTTTCTTTTAGTTTATTAATTATCTCTTTGTTTGTCATATTAGTTTCCTTTTAACTTAATATCTTTTTAATTACTATATTTTCCAATTATTCTTTTATACCCTTTATATTTAAAATAATCACAATCCAAAGGAACAGTGCCTAAATGGAATCCTGTTCCCTCATTTCCTGATAGATATGGTCTTATTTTATCCCAATTTACATAAAATATTATTTTCTCAATATTGTCTCTTTTTACATTATTATTTTTAAAAACAAAGCGGAATGATGAAAATATCCTATCATAATATTT
>NZ_NXLP01000058.1:0-7340 GCF_003364125.1 Helicobacter sp. MIT 14-3879 | reverse complement strand
TATAATGAATAGGTACAAGTCGCTTATTATGCAATACGGGGAAAGGTGATGATATATCACAACTGATATTAAATTGTATAAGTTGATTGTAGGGAATCTGAAAATTTTGCTTCTGTTATTATCATTATTATTTAAATTTATATGAATTTCTCTTTAGCTTTTTTGTTATCAAGGAATTGGCTTCAATCTTACTATTTTAGAATTTGGATAATTTTCCTTATTTCTCGAGAATACAAGATTCACATGAATAGATGCGACGGTGTTGCTTGTTATGACTGACAAATGTCAAGGTGTTATGGCAAATTTGCTATGGTTCAAATCGGTTATTTAATCATGGCAAATTTTTATATTATAATCTCCTCATAAATTCAGCAAAAGGAATGATTTGCAAGTTTTTATCGATTCTTTTAATATTATTATGGCAGCATTTGTGTCCTTTTGCTTATTTACAATTATACTTTATAAGATACAAAGGGGTTCTAAAAACCTCAAGTTCATCACTGTCGCACTGTTTGGATTCTGTGTATGCGGCACAACTATCTATGCATTCAAGCAAAGTCAAGTGAATCGCAAGGTTGTAGAATTTCAAAAGGCTTTTTATGAAAACAATGTCCTTGCATGTTATCACGATAACACAATCATTCCTGTTCAAAAAAAGCATTTTATCTATCTAGCCGATTCGTTGGTTTTTTTAGGAAAAGATTCACGCAAGGGTACAAGTGTCAATATTTTAGAATGCCAAAGCTATGAAAAACCTGAAAATGATGCGATTCTTACAGATTAATATTATTAAATCAAGAATCTGGTATGCTAGATTGAGACAAGATTATTGAGACTAAACCGATAAAATAGCCTCAATAATCAGCACATTGAACCGTACATTAAATGAATATTCTTTTTCTTCATTAAGAAAATCAAGATATTTGCCAAAAATCACAAAAATATTATAAAATAAAAGCTTGTGAAAACTCACATGCTTAATCCTTAGATTTGGTTGCTTTTATCATAATGATTAAAGTTAAGGGGCATGGCGGCAAAACCAATTCACAATATTTCATTAAGGAGACAACTCGTGGTTAGTATGAAAGATTTATTAGAATGCGGTGTCCATTTTGGACACCAAACAAGAAGATGGAATCCAAAAATGAAAAAATTTATTTTTGGTATTCGTAAAAATATCCATATTATTGATTTACAAAAAACCCTACGTTATTTTCGCTACACCTACAATGTGATACGCGATGCGGCAAGTGAAGGTAAGGTGATTATGTTCGTAGGAACAAAGAAGCAGGCAAGCGATACTCTTAAAGAATATGCAGAAAAAATTAATGTTCCCTATGTAAATTACCGTTGGCTTGGTGGAATGCTTACGAATTTTAGCACGATTAAGAAATCTGTGCGTAGGCTTGAAATTATTGAGGAAATGGAATCTAGCGGACAAATTGAATTTCTAACAAAAAAAGAAAGACTGATGCTTATGCGTAAAAAAGAAAAACTCAATAAATATCTAGGTGGAATAAGGTATCTTAAAAAAGCTCCAGATATGCTTTTTGTTATTGATACTTTGAAAGAAAAGATTGCTGTGGGTGAGGCTAGAAGGCTAGGGATTCCTGTTGTTGCTCCCCTTGACACAAATTGCGACCCTGATATGATTGATTACCCAATTCCGGGCAATGATGATGCGATTCGTTCTATTCAGCTTTTTTGTAAGGAAATTAGTGAGGCTATTATCGAGGGAAGAGAAATAAATGGTATTGAAAATAGCGCAAATTTGGACTATGAAGCTGCAATATCTCCGGTTACAGATGAGGAAAAACAAGAAGTCTTGAGTGAATTGCAAAAAGAAGAACTCCCAGATATAACCGATACTGAAAAAATGAAAGACTAAGAGATACACAGTCTATTATGATAAATGTGTTGTTGATTAAAGAAGAATACAATGAGGAAATAACTATGAGAGATGAAACTAAAGAAGCCGTAGAAAATGTGAAGCAGGCTGTAAGTAAGCTAGGTGCGCAATTAAAAGAAGAGGCAAAAGATTTAGCAAAAGAAGTAAGCGAAAAAGCAAAGGAAAAGGCTAGAGAAATAAGCCCAAAAGTGCAAGAAATCTCTGCGAAGCTTGTAAAGCAACTTAGAGACAGAACTGATGCTGGTATCATGGAATGTAAGAATGCGCTCAAAGAATGTTCGGGAAATATTGAAGAAGCTATAGAATACTTGCGTAAAAAAGGCTTAAGTAAAGCCGCAAAGAAAGCAGATAGAATCGCAGCAGAGGGTGTTATCGCCCTACAAGTAGCCGATGATTTCAGTAAAGCAACTTTGATAGAAGTAAATTCTGAAACGGATTTTGTTGCAAAAAATGAGGCATTTCAAGAATTAGTTGTTAATGTCTTAGATTTGGCTTTTAGACGTGCCATTAATGGCACAGAGGGCTTAATGCAGCTTAATATTCAAAATCAGACATTTGAAGATTACTTAAAGCAAAAAATTGCCATCATTGGTGAAAATATTGTCATTAGACGTATCAGCACAATAGTTTGTAAGCCCAATCAAATTGTTAATGGCTATCTTCACCATAATAAGAAAATAGGGGCTATTGTTTTACTGGAATACACAAATACACAGAATGGGCAAAACCTTAAAGATTTAGCAAAATTTCTTAGTATGCAAGTAGCCTCTATGAAACCTAAGGTTATAAGCTATAAGGAATTAGACAGTGAGCTTATTGCAAAGGAAAGGGTGGCGATAGCAGCAGAACTAGAGAAAGAGAACGAAGAGCTAAAAAGGCTTGGTAAGCCGCTTAATCGTATTCCAGAGTATGTAAGTCGCACAGAGCTTAGTGAATCTGTACTTAACGCTAAAAAAGAGGAATTGCGCAATAAGCTTAAGCAAGAAGGCAAACCCGAGGCAATATGGGATAAGATTCTACCTGGTCAAATCGAGAGATTTATTCTTGATAACACGATTTTAGATCAAAGATTAACTTTATTAGCCCAGCTTTACACACTTGATGATAAGAAAACCGTAGAACAAGTCCTCGTTGAAAAGAGCAAGGAAATTAATGATTGTATAAAAGTTGTTTGCTTCAAGAATTTTGAGTTAGGTGAAGGTATTGAGAAAAAGATTGATAATTTTGCAGCAGAAGTTGCTGCACAGATGAAATAATTAATCTTTATTGAGATTTGAGCTATCTCTGATTCTGGAATAAATCTATATAGATTTGTAGTTTTGAGGAAACTGAATTGTACAAAAAATTGCCACAGAATTCAATCTATGCCTAAAACTCACACAGTAATCTGTGTGATATAGTGTAGTAAAACAAAATACACAACAACTACCAAAATAGTTAAGGATTATTAATGTTGTTGCTTCTTCACACAACTTCCAACAATAAAAAAGAACTTAAGAAAATATCGTACCGACTCTTACAGCAAAGACTTATTGCTTGTGCGCAAATCAGCAAAATTGAGAGTAGCTATATTTGGCAGGATAAGGTGATAAATGAAAAAGAATTCTTACTCACTTGTAAAACACGCGCTAATAATCTTAAAAAAATCCAAAAACTGATTTATAAAAAACATCATTATGATATTCCAGAATTTATAGCAATCCCAATAGAATATGCAAGCAAACCTTACAAAAAGTGGTTACTACAGAACTGTGAGAGCGGGTATTAAGTGCTTATCTTAACTTAGAGAACCTGTATTGTGATGCGATAAAATTGATAAATGTTGATACATAATGAAGCAGTATTAAGGTGGGCTAGATTGCTAAAGCGTAAGAGAGCTTAAAAGCACAATATTTGCTCAACAACATAAAAAGAGCGATAGATTGATTGACATGAAACTACCTTGAATCTAGGATTATATATTCTTTAAAATGAGTCATTGATTAATGGTTAATCTTAAAAACTCAAATCACTTGATAGATAAATAAAGTTACTTTTATTTTAACTAAACTGTAAGTTACACAGTTTAGCAAGGTCTCTACAACATTATTATTCTAAGAATCTAAATGTAAAGCCTTCCTACCTAAATTCCCATAACGATGAAATGCAATACTAGCTGCTCTTTCTGTATGATAATACAAAAGTTCAAAATAACCATTGTCATAAGGTTTATGATTAGCAATAAGTTTGCCTTTTGCATTTCCTTCTTTAATGAGCTTGAGACAAATTTCACTGTGAGAATCTAGTTTGCCCAAATAACGGATAAGTTCATATTCTCCTGCATGTGCAATAAAGTCTTTTTCATTTTGATAGACAATCATAACATTTTGCAAACCCATGTTGCTGACATTTTCTAATACAAATTCCAATGCTTTGCTAATTTCTGTTGCTTTAATGCTTAGAGTAAGTTTGGAATTAATAATTTGACATGCTGCAACAATTTTTAAAATATCACTCAGACTGTCCTCTTTACATACACGATAGATAACAGATTCTACAGGAATGTAATAAAATAAGTTATCCTCACCGCGAATATGAACCACATCTCTTTTTTGCACAAATTCCTTTTCATTATAGTAACCATAGCTCTGGATACTTTTAAAGCAATTTCTGATTTCTTGTTCTAATTCATGTCCTTGCAGACTTGACATTATAAAATGCTGCAAACGGTCTTCAAAAACACTATTGCTGTGAGGAATATTTTGCATATTAGAATCCTCATTTGTCTTGGGAGTGATATTGAGGAATTGTGTTATATAGTTATAGCCCCCAGCTTTTCTACCAAAACCTACTGCAGACTTTTTAATCCCCCCAAATGGTTGCCTAAGTACAATTGCGCCCGTAGTAGGCTTATTGATATAAATATTACCTGCTTGTATATGTCGCAAATAATACTCCCATTCTCTTTCATCAAGAGATTCTAAGCCGCTTGTCAAACCATAACCCGTAGCATTTGCAATATGCAACGCATGCTCTAAATTTCTAGCACACATCACGGAGAGGATGGGAGCAAAAAATTCATTTAAATGTGAGAAACTGCCCTCTTTCACGCCATATTTAATACAAGGTCTCATAGCATAAGGATTTTCATTTGCAAAACTAGGTTCTAATGCCCATTCTTCACCTGTTTGCAGATTTAAACCCTCTGTGATTTTCTCATTAATTGTGTCGCTAAGGTAGCCAATTTTATTCTTTAGTTCAAAGGGTGAGCCTACACTCATGCTTTGTGCCGCATCTATCAAGGTGCGTTTAAAGTTTTCATCTTCATAAACTTCTTTTTCGAGAATAAGCAGTGAAGTTGCACTACATTTTTGTCCAGAGTTTGAAAAGGCTGAATGCAATATATTTTTCACGGCTTGATCTCTGTCCGCCATTTTTGTTACGATTGTGGCATTTTTCCCTCCTGTTTCGGCACTCAAGAATAATGTGGGATTTTGCTCTAAGATTTTGTAAGCAGTCTCTTCACCGCCTGTAAGAATGGCAAAGTTCGCTTTGGGTAGTGCGATTTCATTAATATCCTTACCGCTTGCAGGTAAAAAAACTAAATACTCTTTTGGTAACCCTGCTTCATAAAAACATTCACACAATATTTTGCCTGTGATGCAAGAAATATTTGATGGCTTATAAATTACACGATTCCCGCTTGCAATACTTGCTGCAATACCTCCTACTGAAATAGCTACAGGAAAATTCCATGGTGTAATGACTACTCCTATGCCCTTAGGGCTAAAGTCGTAATCAACATGTTCCTTGAGAAGTTTCTGCATGCTGTGGGGATAGAATCTTAAAAAGTCTATTGCTTCACTTACTTCAGAATCTGTTTCTGTGAATGTTTTGCCTACTTCTAATGCAGAAATTCCAATTAAGTCATTTCTTTTTGCTGCAATAACTTCAGCAGTTCTTAAGAGAATTTCCCCCAATTCCTCAAAGCTTAGTCTTTCATTGCTAGATTCTAAAAACTCTATTGCTTCTTCAATATTTTTTACGCTTGCGTTATGAATCTTGCCAATAAGAGAATCTCCACCTTTTGCTTTAATTTCGCGCGCGTGAGAATCTTTGGGCGTATGACTGCCAATAATTGGTGTAATAGTAACAGGTGTAAAATTACTATATTGCTGCTTGATTTGATTTGCCCATTCTCTATTAGGTGCAAGAATAAAATCCGTATCGGATTCGTTATGGAATGTTTCTAAATTAGCAGGATTGGTAAAAGGGGCTTTCAAGCGATTTTGAGTCCTATAACCCACATCGCGTACAGATTCCATTCCTTGTAAAGATTCTATAAAGATTTGTTCTTGTTGCTTCCATGTAGCAGAATCAACCTCTAAGTCAAAGGCATAGCGCATGAAATTGTCTTTACCTGTATTTTCATCAAGCCTTCTTACAAGATAAGCTATGGCATTATTAAAGTGTGCATCATTACAAACAGGCGCATAGAGGATAAGACGGTTGGTTTTTGCGATTTCAAAACTTGCCCTGAGATTCATCCCCTCTAACATTTCAAAAGTAAAGCACTCTTCTGCACCCGATTGTTTCATGCGGGTTATTGCATAGGCTATTTGAAAGATATTGTGCGAAGCAATACCGATGTTAATGTATTTAAAATGAGAATCTTGTAAGACATAATTGAGCATTTTATTATAATTAGAATCTGTATCGACCTTATGTCTAAAGGTAGGCAGCTCCCAATCTTTCACACTCGCGATTACCTCTTCTGCCTCCATATTAGCACCTTTGACTATGCGAATCTTAATGGGAGGTTTGCCATTTTCTACTCTAGTTTTTGAAAAAACAACTAATTTTTTGAGATATTCATAAGAATCAGGCAAATAAGCTTGCAATACAATACCGGCTTTAATATCAAATTTTGCAATAGATTCCATAAAAGAAGCCACTGTGAGTTCTAAATCTTTAAATTCTTCCATGTCTAAGTTAATAAATTTGGAATGACCGTTTTTTTGTTTGGATTGAGCTATGGCATAGAGGGTGTCTAGTCTCTTAACAATCTCATTTTTAGAATATTCAAAGTCAAGTATGTTAATTTGTGAAAAAATAGTTGTGATTTTAATAGAAATATAATCAATATAATTTGAATTAAGGGCATCTATATATTTTTGCAAGCGGTAATTTGCCTCTAAGTTACCTAGCACTTCCTCGCCAATGAGATTTACATTTAACCCGATATTTTGTGATTTTCGTTTGTCGGCATGTTTTTTTAAAAGAATGGGATTTTCATCTAGCACCATTGCTTTGGTGTCATTTTTGAGATTCTTAATAAAAAAGGGGACACTTACACAAGGAATGCTTTTGCCAATACCTAAAAAAGTCTGCAATAAGATTTTCTCAAATGATGAGAAGAAATCTGCAATGCCATATTTTTGCAGAGTATATG
>NZ_NXLP01000204.1:0-448 GCF_003364125.1 Helicobacter sp. MIT 14-3879 | reverse complement strand
TAATTATGCAACCTTCAAAAACTTATGAGAGTTTTTGGCAAGAGAAAAGTAATAAAGAAAAATAATTAAGTAATAAATTATGAAAGAAAGTAGGGAAAAATTAGGAAAAATTAGAATAAGCTTAATAAAGAATTTATAAAAGCTTCTATTATATAAATATTTATATAATTTTATAAATTAAATGTTTAAGGCAAAATATGATAAATAATATAACCTTAATTAAAGATTATTTTTAAATCCTCATATAAATTCCATAGAAAGTACTTCAATAAAATGTAAGTGTATTGTTTAATATCTCTCTAAAACATATTAGAATCTAAAGATTTACAAATTAGAGAAACGCAAGACTAAACAGAAACAAACTAAAGCATCTCAAACATCACATAAAGGAGAGAATATGAAACAAGCATTATTGATTAATGGAGCAAAGAAGTTTGGCAATGATGGC
>NZ_NXLP01000203.1:0-451 GCF_003364125.1 Helicobacter sp. MIT 14-3879 | reverse complement strand
TCTTGTATTTGTTTTATTATCTAACTTTCCTCTTATAGATATAATCTTTTGATTATTATCTTGTGTGTCATTAAAGATTCCTTGTTTTAATTCTGTGCCTCTTATAGCTAAAATATATTCTTTAGATTCTTTATCTTGGAATAGAGTAGTAGATTTTCTTGTATTTGTTTTATTATCTAACTCTTTTTCTAACTCTCCTAAGTCCTCAAATAAAGTTGCAGAGAATCCTGAAGTAGTATTTGGTTGGTGAATAAGGAGGTCATAGCGAGAAAAGAATCTTTTAGCTTGAGTGGGGGTCATATCACCTTTTAATTTAAAGGTATTAAAAAATGTGCTATCTTGTGTTTCATAATCAAAATAAGTAGCATCCATAATATCGTGTAGGGTGATAAATTCACCTTTTCTAGTTTTACTTTGAGTATGAAACTTCTTTCCGATTAAATCATAGTAT
>NZ_NXLP01000202.1:0-467 GCF_003364125.1 Helicobacter sp. MIT 14-3879 | reverse complement strand
AAACAGAAACAAACTAAAGCATCTCAAACATCACATAAAGGAGAGAATATGAAACAAGCATTATTGATTAATGGAGCAAAGAAGTTTGGCAATGATGGCACAAGACTTAATGCGACTTTACAAGCAGTAGCTAAAGAGACTTTAGAATCTCTAGGCTACTCAATCTTAGAGACGATTATTGATAAAGGTTATGAGCAAAAAAAGGAATTGCAAAAGATTGCTAAAAGCGATGTAGTGATTTATCAAATGCCTGCGTGGTGGATGGGCGAGCCGTGGATTGTGAAAAAATATATCGATGAAGTCTATATCTTAGGCTTTGGAGTGCTTTTCAACAATGATGGACGCAGTCGCAAAGATGAGAGTCTTAAATATGGTAGTGGTGGCTTGTGTCAGGGCAAGAAAGTAATGTTTAGTGTTACTTGGAATGCACCGCTTGGAGCTTTCATAGAACCTCAAGGATTTTTTGA
>NZ_NXLP01000201.1:0-468 GCF_003364125.1 Helicobacter sp. MIT 14-3879 | reverse complement strand
GTTGTGTTTGTCCGCTCCGTGAAGCAACTTGTGTTTTACTACTAGATTGAGAATCTTGGCTAGATTGCTTTCTGTTTTGAGAACTTTGTGTGATGTTAGTTTGTTGATTTTCTTTTGAATCTCTTGTTTGTGTTGCACGAGAATCTTGTGATTTGACATTATTTTGTTGCTTTTCTGTATGCTCTGATTTGCTTGTAGCATTTTGATGATTTATGTTGTTAGAATCTTTAACTTGCTTGATAGTATCATTATTTTTTTCCTCTTGTATTTTTGCACGTTTTTTATTATCAGCATGATTGATTGTTGAATAATCTTGAGAAGTTACAGGAGGTACATAGACACTAGATTCTGTTTTATGAGTGTTGTTATGTTGTGTTTGTCCGCTCCGTGAAGCAACTTGTGTTTTATTACTAGATTGAGAATCTTGGCTAGATTGTTTTCTGTTTTGAGTACTTTGTTTGATGTTAG
>NZ_NXLP01000057.1:0-7351 GCF_003364125.1 Helicobacter sp. MIT 14-3879 | reverse complement strand
ATATAATATGAGAACAGTAAGACTAGATAGGAATTAGTCAATGATACTATTACCAGCTAAAATATCGACTAGGTTTTTTTGTTATCTATATGATTTATACAACCAAGAACGTAAATACCTCCATGAAACTCCTTTTCTTGTTGGTCTATTGTTTTTTATTGTTGCAAGCAGTCTTTTACTGCAGGCGAATCAAATTAACAATTCTAGCAAGTATGCTAACATCCGATCTTCATCTCTTGCCGAAAATGATTTTGATGATTCTTTATTGTTCATTCTCAAGAGATGTTCTAGGCAAGAGATAAATGCTTGCAATACGATTCTTAGTTTTGGATTTCCTAGCGTGCGAGATTGTGAGTTATTGGCATGCAGTCTCATTGGAGCGACTCTTAGCTTGGCTAATAGAGACCTTGAAGCACTTGGTTATCTTAAAAAAGCATGCAGTATGCGCAATGTGGAAAGTTGTTTTGCTCTCGCTCTAAGCTATGAATCTTTACGAGACTATTCTAATGCTAAACTTACCTATCAATTAGCCTGTGAAAGAAATCATGCTGCAAGTTGTTATAATTTAGGAATGCTCTATGTGAGCAAGGATTTAGCAAAACAGAGTTATAGCACTGCTAGTGTATTTTTCCAAAAAGCATGCAAAAATCTGTATGCAAAAGCTTGTTTTAATATGGCTGTTCTTTATGCTAATGGCAACGGTGTGGAGCAAGATTTTAGTTATGCGAAAATGTATTTTGATAGGGCTTGTGATATGGAACTACAAGAAGCTTGCATAAGACTTGAAGAACTAAGCAAAATGAATATTAAAATGCCAAAACCCAAGAAGATAAGAGGATTCTATATGCAAGAGTTCTGAATATCCTTGACACCAACCAAAGCCAAACTTAACATTTTGTAATGTTAGAATATCAAGAACTGTACTTATAGTTCTTTAGGAGTTATAAGTTTCAATCTAAAGTAAATTAATTTTTTGAATCTTGTTAATATTGATAGTTTTTAAGGTATAAATGCTTGATTATACAAGGTTATAAAGATACAATGTTGTCATAAAATTCTAACATGTCATACTCTGGATAGCAATGACTTCATTATTTCTTTAATAGAAAACATAACAAGTTAGAAATATTGCTATAAGTTTTGAATCTATCTAAATCCTGTTCCTACACTTGTGTTGAATCATTTGTCTAGTCATGGTAGGAAATCATACATGAATCTCTGCAACGTAGTAATTTTGCATTTTATCAAGCAAAACAATGAGTAAAAAGGCTTGAAACAAGAACCACAACACTTCAAATTACAAACGAATTGATGGGCTGACATGTTTTAGGCAAGCAGGAGCTGTCTGTGGTTATTAATCCATACTCTTTATCTCTCTTTTGATTTGTTGGTAAGAAAATTTTGTTTGAATCATAAACAACAAGAATACATGTAATGAGATTAATAGAACTCGCAAGATTTAATATTCAAGATGTAAAATGTCTTTTAGTTGCATGAGAGCTTTAGAGCGATGAGAAATTGCATTCTTTTCTTTTGGTGATAGTGAGGCTAAAGAATATTGCAAAGATTCTAAAAAAGATTCAGAATCTCGATAAGGAATTGCAAATGCACAATGAGAGGTATGAATAGAATCTTTATGCCACGATTTTGTATAGGCGGTATGAGCATTACTGGAATCAAACAGAGTAAAATTCTCATTGCTTGTGTTTGTATGAATTTTTGTAGGCAATATAATGCTGTGTTTTGAAAGAGAATCTTTTTCATAGTTTTCCCTATAAAACATACTATCATAACCAAAGCCGTTGTCCCCACATTCTTTAATTGCTATCAAGCCCTTACAGATTCCATTGGTTACACCTTTTGTTCTTTCGTCAATGCGATGCTGCATGGAATCTAATTGACAAGCAATATATGCAATGCTGCATTGAAAAAACGCACTACTCGCAGCAAATCCTCTACCTATCAATTTTTCCTTAAGTGCTTCTCTATTTTCTAAGTCGCCTGTATTCTTGGATTCTTTAGTATTATGTTGTGAAAGGCTCGCATAACGTGCAGAATATATTCCGGGTGAACCTCCTAAAGCATCTACACATAATCCACTATCATCAGCAAGAATCAGTAAATTGATTTGCTTAGAGTGTAATATTTGTTCCATTGGTTTGCTTTTGGTGATAAATTCTCTGTTGATGAGGTATTTTTGAAGTGTTGTAAATAATGCACTTGCTTTTATCATTGCATTCTCTTCAAATGTAAGACCAGATTCTATGGGATTAAAGTTTGTTATGCCAATTTCTTTGGGAGTAAGGATTTTTGTGTTGAGTATGTTTTGTATTTCTTGGATTTTATGAGGATTATTGCTCGCGAAAATAATCAAGGGGTTATCACATTGTGTGTGAATAGAAGTTTGTTTTTGGTGGCAATGTTGCATGGCTGTCCTTATTTTTGAATGTTTTATCAAAGATAATTGTAGCTTAGATTAAGAATCTTTGAGATTTTTGTTATTGCAGTATGATGGAGTTTAGGATAATGAATTTTATAGTTTATTTCTACTCATACTCTATTCGTTCCATACATTAAAAACGTGGTTGTTCTCTCTTGTGTGGTGTAGAGAGTTAATGTTGATATTTTTTATATTAGGTGATGTAGAAGTGCCTTTGTAGAGAATTATGTGTGCTTTTACTTATGGGAATGTGCTTTACACTTATGTTAGTCTTGAGTATCTTTTGTGGAGGATATGTTGTATTGATTCTCTACATTCTTTCATTCTTTAGACTCTTTCTTTCTTTTTTCTTTTCTTTTGGTTCTCATCTCTTGAATCCCTCTAAGAGAAATACCCTCTTGGTAGGGGCTTATATCTGTTTTTTTGAACTTCTGTTTAAAAACACTGCATGTCAAGCAGCTTTGTCAAAACATTGTATGGATTGAACTGTGTTTTATTGTTAAGGAAACTAAACCTTGCTCAAGGATTTATGTTTGGCAGAAGTTACGCTTTCTCTTTGCATTTTGAGTAGCATGAGTGGAAAAGTGAATGATATTACAATTTCGTGTTGAAACATTTGATTTTCTAATCCCGATGATTTTTACGAGCTTATAAATGAACGACACCTAATACATTCTATTGGAAAATAAAAAACGGCATTCATCATTTACTTATCACGATTTTTAATCTCAAGTAATAGGTTGCTTTTTGGAAGATTTCTTTGTTGATACTTCTGGAGTCCATTTTGTTAGGCTTGTTTCAATTTCATTTTGAGGTTGCTGCCTAAGTTTTTTTAAGTGTCTGAAATCCTTAAATTTTCATAATATTGAATGCTTATCATGATTAGCTTGACCACATGTCTCTTTTTATTAAAAATGATTTTCACCCCGTTATGTTTATGAGGTAGAGTTTTATCTCGCTTAATCCTTTACTATAGGATTTTGTGAGTAAGATTATATTCAAATCGAATGAATGCTTGCCTTTATCTGCTAGCCCTCCAAAGTTAATGAGTTCTAATCTTTTGCCTTTAGCCTATCAATTTGCTCAAACAATGATAACGAATCAAGGGAAACTCTCCAAAAACCCTTTTTCCTACATAGATTTTATAAGAACTCTATTTTATGATGATTAAGAGCAGGATTCAGGCATTACAATTTCACAATGATTTAGATATGTCTGCTCTCAATTTATTAGAATACTTAGTTGAGATAATTAACAAGAGAAAGCTGATTGATTCGATTGGTAGAAGATAAAACTGCTTGGTAATTATTGCTAAGGTTAGTAAATTTATTATATGTCTCAGCCAAATCTGCTCCTATCGTTTCACCTTTAATGCCACTTACTTGTGTTTTTATGACTTCATTCCTTGTGATAGCATTTTGGAATGTCCTTGTATGCGCTCCGTTTTTAGAAATAATCTTTTCTATATGGTCGCTTAAATGGTCAATAAGCTCAATGGAATTTTGAATACCGATACTCTGCATAGTATCGTCATATCTTTGTCCATGCAATGCTCCTGCACGATATATACCGTCGCGAACAGACTGGATTGCATCATCTAGTCCCCTGAAAAAATGAATTTTAGGGTCATCAACAACAAGTGATCCATTAGCATTTAAACGAACATTAGAAACTGAATTGCGGATTGCTTCTGGGCTAAAATTATCTTGGTCTTTATCATAGAACATCATTGACATTCTTGTAACAGAACGAATATTGTCTTGAATAACAATCTTGCCTTCTTTATCAAAATCAATAGAAAGCTTCTCATTTGCCCTCTCTAAAAGAGCCTCATAAGCGTCCTTTGCTGCTTGTGTAGGTTTACCGCTAATCTCTGCTGCACGCAAGGACTTTTCATCTTCGTTGCTATAATTAAGTGCAATTGACATAGCATCCATAAGTTGTCTATAAGTAACTTTGTCGCCTTCGCTTACAGTAACTTCTGGTGGTTCATCATGAGGATTAAAAAGTGGAATCTTAATGGTGTGAGATTCTGATTTTTGAGAAGGTAATTCAAGAAAACTACCTTGCTTAGTAAAGGTAAGGCTAGCATGCAATTCGATACCATTATGATCTTGAAACTTGAATCCATATACTTTCCCATTGAGTGAGCCATCAGTTACTTCAATGAGTTTGGTTTCATTGCTGGCAAGAATGGAAGTTCCTGAGATAGCTTGGGCAATATTGCCCCTAAGTTTCGAGCCTAATTGATGAAAACCTGTTTTTGTATAGCTCACTCCAAGTGCGGAAGTAAAACCATTTATTGGCTTTTGATTTTCATCTAATGTCTCTAGTCGAATAGAAAATCCTCTTTCTCCATCAAAAGGAGGATTCATAGTGTCTGTGCTTTTATTTTTTACATTTTTATCATAAATATTAATTTGTCCATGATCTAAGTCAATTTCAAGATTACCACCAAAATACTCTTTAATCATAGCAAATAAATCTCGCACCTCCATACCCCTTATGTCTATAACCATGGGTTCTCCTAAATCTCTATCATCGATAGTGCCATCTCGTTGGTTAGGTGCAGTACCTGTGATTCTGATAAAGTGGGTAGTGGTAGAAAGTATATCCGTAAGCTTAGAATCTACTTCAGCCATAGTATTGTCTTTGTGTATAAGAGTTGTAGGAATATGGGTAACACGATTGTCATAGAGATCATTCACACCTTTAAGATTGCCTACATTAAATTCCGAAATAAGATTCTGTGAGCTATAAACTTTTATTCGTGCGCCAAGAGATTCTAATTCTGAGGTATTTTCAACATCCATATTGCTTGAAATCATGTGAAAATCAATGCTAGAGCTACCCGGTTTTAAATCTTTAATCTCGATTTGTCCCCAATTATTCAATCTTACTTCAACTACTTGTGTTTTATTTGTGTTTCCAAAGGCTTTGCCAATGCGGTCTAATAAATCCCGTACCTTTGTAGAATGATTAGGATGAGAATAACCTACATCAAGCGCAAATTTTTCTTTAAAGCTTTGTCCGCGACTATTGACACCTTGTAGATAAAAATATTCCTTACCATTATTTGCAGAATTATTGTCATTATCTCCTAACATATCTCGCAAGGTATCATATTCTTTCAAATAGACTTCAGTAGGCTCGCTATGTTTTTCAGAGGGATCCATAGTTGCTGGGTGAAGTCTTGTTTGATTAAGCATGCGTTCATTGGTAGTAATTAATCGATGCTTATCATTATCAAAACCATAAAAAAGCTCCTCCCCAGTAATATTAAAAGGTACAAGGTTTTTAGAGCTAATAAGCGCATTTAACGATTCATCATTACCATAATAATTGCCTTCCATATCAAGAGGCTGTACGCTTACTTTACTCCCAGAAAAAATATATTTTCCCCCTACAGAAGTATTAGCAATGTTGATGATATGTGCTTTTGTGGCTTCTAAATCACGCGCTAAAGCTTCTCTTGAGGTAGGTGTATGCAAATCATTGGCACCATGTAAAAGCTTGGTTTTAAATTGCACCATAGCCATAGATATTTCTTGCAGTGCTTTATCTGTATTGAGCGTATTTGTTTCAGCAGTTTTTGATACATCTATGCCTTGTTCAAGGGTTACCTCATCATATTCTAATTTGAGATTCTGATTAGAAACACTCGCATTTTGCCAACCATACTGAATCTCTTTTCCGCTTGCAATTTTGGCATTCATATCATTTAGCTTTGAGGTCAAAGAACCCTGATTGTTGAGCATTTGATTGTATTTTGTTCCAAATGTTACACGCATAGCAGAACCCTTATTGGTGGTTTTGTTATTCACTAAAGAATAGAATTTTTAGAAAAACAAGCAAAATATATACCATTAGGGTAGATAGGCATTGAAATATGCCAGAAATCAACAAGGTTTCTGTTTGTGAAAAATACACTAAGATACTGAATTTAAGTGTTATCTACACAATCTTTAGAATTACATTGAGAATTGTGTTTTAACATTTGCAAAATTTGTTCTTGGAAAATCTTAGATTCTATCTGAATGTCAAGGCTTTTTTGAGCTATTTCAATACGCACACGAAAGTATTTAACTACTATCATAAGAAATATAAATAGAGCAAAAATACTCACGGCAAATAGGACGGCGGAAAAAAAGAAAGGAGTAACAATAAAAACTAAAGCAGCAGCAAAAATAGCAGTACCAAAAAAGAATCCATAGAAAAAATCTAATATTGCTAGAATCTTTCTGCTTTCTACTTTTTTATTCATACTTACAATTACATGTGTGGATTATCTCTTAATGATCCTCTTCCAATAAAACCGCACCTGCTAAATAGACATAAGTAAGAATCATAAAGACAAATGCTTGTAAAACAGCCATAAACATAAGAATAGCAAAAGGCAACAAGGGAACAATCCAAGGTACAAGAGTGAGCATGACAAGCAAGAACATATCATCACCCTTAATGTTTCCAAACAAACGAAAAGAGAGGGAGATAATGCGAGAAAGATGAGAAATAATCTCTATGGGAAAAAGAAGAGGGGATAGAATCTTAATAGGACCAGCAAAATGTCCAAAATACTTAATCACTCCGTTTGCTCTAATGCCTTCAAAATGATAATAGAAAAAAACAATTAATGCTAATACTAATGTAAAACTAATGCTTGCGGTCGGAGCTTCAAATCCGGGGATAATGCCAATTACATTACAATAGAATACAAAAACGCCTATGCTTCCAGCTAAAGGAAAATATTTTCTAGCGAGCTTATCTCCCAACGTGTCCTTTCCAACATAGAGCATACCGCCGATAATCCATTCATAAAAGTTCTGTATGCCCGTAGGCACAACATGGAGTTTTCGCACTGCAAACATACTCACTCCTATGGTTATTAAAGCACAGAGAATAGTATAAAAT
>NZ_NXLP01000200.1:0-480 GCF_003364125.1 Helicobacter sp. MIT 14-3879 | reverse complement strand
CCCTAGAACTAGGGGACAACTCAATCTCAATTTTTACTTACTCTTAGGGATACTATTGTAGGCACAGTAAGTGTCTAATAGAATCCAAATTCGTGCTATGCACATAATGCGGAGCATTTAATCTGGCTTTGCGTCTAGGTGATTTTTTTGTCAAGATGTGATTCTTAAAAGCAGCAGCTCTTTTAATAGCATTTTTTTTGAGCTTAAATCGCTTCGCAGCACCACGATTGGTTTTCATCTTTGGCATTATTTCTCCTTTCACAAAAATAAAGCTAGAATTGTAGCATAAAAAATTATGTTTTCAGTTTATTATTTGGAATCATCAATACGGTAGCGTATTTTCCTTCAATTTTTGGTTCTTTATCGGTATGGGCTATATCCTCTACCATTGCACATACTCTTTGTAGCATCTCAAAACCCATTACAGGGTTTTGCAGCTCTCTGCCACGTAAATACACTCTGAATTTGACATGTTTACCT
>NZ_NXLP01000199.1:0-482 GCF_003364125.1 Helicobacter sp. MIT 14-3879 | reverse complement strand
AAATTTATTGGAATAGCATTGCCTTTAACAGATTTGACAGAGGAACAATGTTTGATGAAAGATGATATTTTGGGTGTAATGCAAAAATGCTATAATGAGATGCAACAAATTCACAATATAATAGCTAAAAAAGCTAAAGTTGGTTTATTCGAAAAAATTTTAAGTGTTGCACAACGCTTATATGATGACATTAAGGTGGTTCTCAATGGGTGCAAATGAAAACAATGGTATTAATGAAATCCATAATCAAGAAGCCTATGAGGGTATCAAACAAGTAATGCTCCAAGAGGGAGTAATACCTAGAGAAGTCATTAAATATAGTGAAAAAATGCAAGAAAAGAAAAGGATAGAAGAGAAACAAAAAGATATAGAAGAAGCTTTAGGTCATACAGGCACTGCAAAAAACATTATTGAATCCATTGATAGGCAATATCCTACTCTTAAACCTATCATCACTCCCATAAAAATTATCATTAAAAGAG
>NZ_NXLP01000198.1:0-490 GCF_003364125.1 Helicobacter sp. MIT 14-3879 | reverse complement strand
ATTAGAGAATTCCCATATTGCTATAAGTGAAATTAGTTTTGAGAATCTACAAGAATCAAAGGATTATCTATGGAACAATGCCGATATAAAGACTCTATTAAGTAACTTAAATGACATAGAGAGTGAAAAATTCTTGTATGAAATTATGCAAAGTAACTATGAAATTGCCATAGCGCATTTGCAATATGCTATAAGCACAGATTCTATCCAATCAGCCAAAAGAAGTCTAGTACCAGACTTAGGATTCAATTTTAGTTATATGTTTCGTCTCAATAAACCCGATATGTTTGCACTAGGAATCTCTATGCCGCTGCCAATTTGGGGTAAAGAACCTGCACAAGTCAAAGAGGCACAATATCAGAATCTCCTGCAACAAAGTCAGGTCTTAGAGATTAGCAATAAGATTAAACACAATGCTAAAACTCTTCTTAGCAAACTTAAAACTCTGCAAGAAAACCTTGTAGTCATAGATTCCACACTCATACCAGCC
>NZ_NXLP01000197.1:0-491 GCF_003364125.1 Helicobacter sp. MIT 14-3879 | reverse complement strand
TCAATAGTTCCTGTTGAAGCTAAAGGAATGCTTTTGTTTCCCGGACCAGAAGAGGTAGCATAAGAAGCTTTTAATAAATCACAGAATGTTCCTCTATTTTGACCACCAAGATTATTTGGTTGAAATTCTAATGTTCCTCTTGAGCTAATACCTAATATCATACCACAATCTCCTTTTGAAGGTGAGCCTGGTTTTGTGCTATCAGCAACATTTCCTACAGGTGCTATTCCATTTTGCTGATCAACATTATAAGCCGCTAAACGATTACCACCAACAATCCATCTACTTCTATCTAATCCACCAACTTCAATTAACCATTCACCCCAAGTAATCATATTACTTTTAGTTGGGTCATTTGGAGCTGGAACTTTGCTTGCTGTAGGGTCAATATTATCTGCAAAAACTTTAGCAACAACTGCCTTTTGAACTGAAGCTAAATCACTTCTTGCTGTTGCAACTTGTGCATCTGTCCTTGTAGCAACAAATCTTGG
>NZ_NXLP01000056.1:0-7358 GCF_003364125.1 Helicobacter sp. MIT 14-3879 | reverse complement strand
TAAGCATAACCAAGCAAACAATATCTGCTATAAATCCTTTGGATAGTGTTGCTTAGAGATTCAAGACAAAGTGAGTTTGGAGAACAAGAGATGAGTCTAATGCTTAGAATTGAGGTACAATAAAAAAATTTCATCTCACAACACAAATAATCCTATCATGTAAAATTCTATTATAAAGATGACACAGTTCAGAGGCTTACAAGAAATATAAAATTGTGTAGTTGTAGGCGTATGATAAGGAAGCTACAAATCGCGCACTGATACACAAAATAAGAAATCTTGCCTATGCTTAAGTCATGTTAATAAGGATTAATAAAGAGGTTTGAGGACTTATAATGTAATGACTCTTTTTTCATGATAACAAACCTTGTTAGGTTACTTAAGCACGTTATATCATGAAAAAATAACAAATTTTACTGAATAAATAGCACAAGTTTGCTCAGATTGCATGCGAATTTACTTTACGCCTGAACAGCTAATGTAGATTCTTTTCAAACTAGAGTTAGTAACATCTCGTATAATAAAGATTGTAATACTTTGTGCAGTCTGCTTAACACAACAAAGAGGATAAAGAATGTAAATCAAACTCAACACAAGACCATATAGATAAAACTTATTTTTATACTTAATGTATATCTCTTATGGGATTGCAACAAAGAATCCTGTCGCTGAGAACTAGCTATTCATTATATTTGATAAACTTGTTATTTAATCTCTTTTCTATTTACAATTCTATTATCGCTATTTAGAAAACTCTATCAACATAAAAACTGTGTTTTTATATTCTTAATAGCATTAAATATTTAACTTTAGCATAAAACAATCCTTAAGGCATTTATTACTCATTTTACTCTTATACAAGAACAAATCACAATCTTAAGTTTTGGATATTATCCATTTCCCCAACGAGTAAAAAGATTGTGTGGAATACCTAGCAAGTCAAAATATTTGCCAATCAAAAAATCTTGCATAGAATCTAAATCTTTTATCTTACTATAATACCCTACAATGGGTGGAGCAACACATACTCCAATAGAAGCTAATTTTGCCATATTCTCCAATAAAATCGCACTTAAAGGCATTTCACGCACGCCCAATATCAAATCACGTTTTTCTTTAAGACAAATAGCTCCCACGCGCGTGAGAAGATTGTCTTGAATACCATGAGCGATACACGAGAGTGTATTGCTACTTGTAGGTAAGATAATACATGATTCAAAAAAGAAACTCCCACTAGCCAAAGGACTCGTAAGAGAATTATGGATTTCCAGATTGTGCGTTCGTATCTTATTGATTTGACTTTCAAGATTCTGTTTTTTTTCTGCACGACAAAGTGTATAGGCATTTTTGCTTGGCACAACAAGAAGCTTAATGTCTAGGGGCAACTTCTTGATAAAATGCAAGCTTAGTTCTAAGCAGCTACCACCACTAATTCCTAAGACAACTGTTTGCGTAGGCATTTCACTCTCCTGCACTTTTCATAACAAAATTAACTCATCTGAACAGTTCTTAAAATACGGACCATGAAATACTCCTTTTTAATTATAAAATATCATTTTCTGCCTACAAAGTTATACAATATTCATTATTTAAGTGTTACTTTTATTGCTAGTGTTCTAATCAAATTATCTAAATTTTAAGATTCCAATCCTAACGATTAGTGATTGTTTCTGGATACAAATCATGCAGCATTAAACGTTTTTTTGCCATTTTAATAAATTTTGTGCCTTCCTTACCATAATTGACATAAGGATCTATGCTTAATCCTCCCCTAGGAGTAAATTTCCCCCACACCTCCAAATATCTAGGTTGCAAAACTTCAATTAAATCACGAGCAATAATATTAATACATTCTTCGTGGAATCCACCATGACAGCGAAAACTAAAAAGATAGAGTTTAAGTGATTTAGATTCTATAAGCTTAAAATCTGGAATATAGCTAATATACAATGTTGCAAAGTCTGGTTGCCCTGTGATGGGACATAGCGCAGTAAATTCTGGACAATTGAACTTGACAAAATAATCACTTTGTGAATGCAGATTGGGAATAGATTCCAAAACATTGGGATTATAATCAAAATAATAATTTGTCTTCTTACCCAAATATTTCAAGTTATTTGATTTGGAAGTATCATGTAGATTCTGTAATTTTGTGCTGTGATATTGAGAGGTAGTTTGAGTTTCTTTTAAGAGTTTTTTACACTGCTTTTTCATAATATTCCTTATTTCTATTGATACGGATATAGCCCATTGAAACGTTGTAAATCAGCATTTTACTACTCCCGATTAGACGCTGCTTATTTTAAATAAGCTTCCATTTTCTGTATTGTGTTTTCCAAATATTCATTGATGTTGCTCTCTTGTTTAAGCACAGATTTTGCTCGTATCGCGGAAAGTTTAATACAGAGATTGACGCTAATCTCTTTTAATTCACGTATGGTTTGTAAAAAAAGACTAGCCTTATTTAAGATTTCTTGCTTCGCGCTATCATGCAAACTGTCGAATAAATCCAAAAAAGGAGTGAGGAATTCATGCAATGCCAACATGTTCTTAGTAATAGAATCTGAAATATTGGCAATAACAGTAGTAACCATATGATATGAAAGTTCATTTGGTGTAAAACAAATTGCTACAAGATCCTTGCATTGCGCAATTAACTTAACAGATTCAGAATTAAGCACATTCGATTCTTGTAGTATCGCTATGATTTGTTGAGATTCGGTATGGGTATGATTTAGATAATTTCTTCTATAAACCTTTATGTCGTCTATTTGTGGCTTTTGTGAATAATTCTTGGCTATGGAACGAGATTGATAAGTTCTTTTGTATTGGTTTTTTCTTTGTTGCGTGTTTTTCGAATCTTTAATAACAATGCCTTGTTGAGTAAAACGAAGACAATACTTTTGCATAAGGGCTTGAGAATCACTAGATATTGGAATATTATTGAGAAAATTATAAAAAGCACTACGAATAACATCTTTTTCATAAAAGCTTGCTTCTAACGACTCGATCTTTGCAAGATTGATGTCAAGCAGCTTAGGATTCATGTGCCTTCCTTAAATTAAGTCTAGTGATTATAGCACAAATTTAGGAGTATTTCTTATTGCTAAACTAGATTCTATTTCCCCTATCATTACATTGCGCATAGAAAATCTGAATTACTCTCAAAAAACCGCAAGTACCACCATTATAGAAGTAATGCGATATTATCACACTATTGCACAATCTGTCATATCAAATTGGATACGCAGATGCACTGTTCCTAAATAATGTGTTCCAATGTTCGTATAATACGATAGCAGCATTTGCTTCCATTTTTATTCTTAGTTTCCTGTATGTCATTTTTTGTTTGTGATACCTGTTTAGAAACATCTCCTCTCTGCAATAAAAAGAGCTTGGTCAATCCTGCATTATATCCAGCCTCAACATCACTTATCTTATCACCAACCATGATACAATGATTTATATCTAAATGATATGCTTCTTTAGCCTGCAACAACATACCACAAGCTGGCTTCCTTCGAACAGAATCTTGCAGAGATGGACAAAAATAGATTCTATCAAGATAAAATTTCAGTCTCTTATAAATACACTCTTGCATATAGGCACTTATTGTCAAGAAATCTTTAATATTATATAACCCACGTTCTATCCCCGATTGATTAGTAACCACAATTAATTTATAACCATATTGCTTAAATTTCTTAGCACAAAGAAAGAAATCCTCATAGAATCTAAAATCTGCAATCTTATACACATAGCCCAAATCTTCATTAATTACACCATCTCTATCAAAGAAAACTGCTTTCTGACTTTGCATACTATTTTCCTATAGTGTTATGAGCATTCATTTATCTTTCCTCTTTTTATACCATAGCCCAAGCAAGATGATAGGGTATATCTCTACTTCTCTCATTGCAAGCGTAGCATTTATCGCTCAATCCCTGCCACAAATACAAATCTTGTAATCACTTCGTGATACTAACCTATAAGCTCCTCCACTTCTATTTGTTGTACGCAACTCATGTTATAAGCATACGCGAGCAGCTGTGATTTTTTATTTGCAAATTGTATAGTTTTCATAAAATCTTTACTATCGCTTAAGACTTATAGATTTTCTCCCAAAAAATTAATGGTCATTTGCCCATTGATTCATTAATGCTTATGAACACGTTAAAATACTTTTTTTAAAGATATGTTTTCAAATGCAAACAATGAGAATCAATAACACTAAATTCTTGACTTAGATAGCACCAAAAGGACATGCTAGATTCATATTTAGAGCTGCTACACAAGAACTTCTTAGTAACTAAAGAGTTATAGCTTTATTGTTATACATCTGCATAATGATAGCTTAAAATAATTTTTATTTAAACTCATCTGCTGTCAATAAGCTCCCCCACCATATATTCACTAAGAAACTGCTGCTCACAATATTAATCATTGCAATTAAGCTTGTCGCTTTTCCATGATTTCTTTTGCAATATTGCTTGGAACTTCCCCGTAATGATCAAATTCCATACTATACGTTCCACGACCTTGCGTAGCAGAACGTAAATCTGTAGAGTAACCAAACATTTCAGCTAAAGGCACAAACGCATTTACAATTTTTAAACCCATTCTATCGTCCATCGAGTTGATTTGCCCTCTTCTACGATTGAGGTCCCCAATAACATCGCCCATATATTCTTCTGGAACTTCAACTTCAACTTTCATCATCGGCTCTAAAAGTACCGCGTTAGCTTTGCGACACGCATCTTTAAAAGCCATAGAACCGGCAATTTTAAACGCCATTTCAGACGAATCTACCTCATGATAGCTACCATCATAAAGCGTTACTTTACAATCTACCACAGGATAACCAGCTAAAACACCACTTTGCATTGCTTCTTGAATACCCTTATCAACTGCAGGAATATATTCTTTCGGAATAACGCCACCTGTAATTTCATTAATAAACTCATAACCCGTCCCAGCTTCTTTGGGTTCAAGCTTAATATAAACATGTCCATATTGCCCGCGCCCTCCTGATTGCTTAGCATACTTACACTCTTGAGTTACACTTCCACGAATAGTCTCACGAAATGCAACCTGCGGTTGCCCAACTTCAGCCTCTACGCGAAATTCACGTTTTAATCTATCTACAATAATTTCAAGGTGTAATTCTCCCATACCACCAATAAGAGTCTGTCCAGTCTCCTCTTGTGTACTCACACGAAAACTTGGATCTTCTTCTGCTAATTTACCTAGTGCAACTGCCATTTTCTCTTGGTCAACCTTTGTCTTTGGTTCAACTGCGATATGGATAACGGGTTCTGGAAACTCCATACGTTCTAAAATCACGGATCTTTTCTCATCACAAAGTGTATCACCCGTAAGCGTTTCTTTCAAGCCAACAAAAGCACAGATTTCGCCTGCATAGACTTCTTTAATGTCCTCCCTCTTATTGGAGTGCATTTTCAGCAATCTTCCGACACGTTCTTTTTTGCCTTTGGTAGAATTATAAACATAACTACCAGATTCCAACATACCACGATACACACGCACAAATGTAAGTTGCCCCACAAACGGATCTGTCATGATTTTAAATGCAAGCCCTGCAAATTCACCTTCATCTGTAGATTCTACGTGGATTTCAGAATCTGTTTTTGGATCAATGCCCTTAATCTCTGCAACTTCAGTGGGTGCTGGTAAATAATCTATAACGGCATCAAGCAGTGTTTGCACACCTTTATTCTTAAAACTAGAACCGCAAAGCATAGGAATTAAACTCATATTATGGCATCCCACTTTAATCCCACGTTTAATTTCCTCTATGCTCAACTCTTCGCCACCAAGATATTTTTCCATCAAAGATTCTTCCTGTTCTGCTGCAGATTCTAGAAGTTTTTCACGATATTCATTTGCTGTTCCAATTAAATCTGCGGGTATGTCCTCAATATCATACTTTGCACCCATAGATTCATCATTCCAGACTACTGCTTTCATTTGCACTAAATCTATTACACCCTTAAAGGAGTCCTCTGCTCCAATAGGAATACAAATAGGTACAGGATTAGCTTTTAGCCTTTCTCTGATTTGAGATTCCACATTATAGAAATTTGCTCCGATTCTATCCATTTTATTGACAAAGACCATGCGAGGAACGCCATATTTATTTGCTTGTCGCCATACAGTTTCGCTTTGAGGCTGCACACCTCCAACGGAGCAAAAAACTGCCACAGCACCGTCTAACACGCGCATGGAACGTTCTACCTCAATAGTAAAATCCACATGTCCGGGGGTATCGATAAGATTAATTTGATAATCGTTCCAAAAACAAGTTGTTGCCGCCGAAGTAATCGTGATGCCACGTTCCTTTTCTTGTTCCATCCAATCCATAGTTGCTGCACCGTCATGCACTTCACCAATTTTATGACTTACACCCGTATAAAAAAGGATTCTCTCTGAAGTAGTTGTTTTTCCCGCATCAATATGCGCAGCAATTCCAATATTACGTATTCGATTAAGTGGAGTTTTTCTAGCCATTCTTACCTCTTATTTACCAACGATAGTGTGCAAATGCCTTATTTGCCTCTGCCATTTTATGCACATCTTCTTTCTTCTTAAAAGCTGCACCTTTATCGCTTGCTGCATCTATAAGCTCATTTGCTAATCTTTCGACCATTGTTCGTTCGTTCCTTTTTCTTGTTGCTTCTAACAGCCATCTAATAGAAAGGCTTTGCTGTCTCTCTGGGCGCACTTCAACAGGAACTTGATAAGTAGCACCGCCCACTCTGCGACTACGCACTTCTACAAGAGGTCGGATATTATCCAAAGCTTTTTGAAATACTTCAATTCCCCTCTCACCACTTTTTTCTTCAATTCTATTAAAGGCAGCATAGATAATTTTTTCAGCTATGCTTCTTTTTCCATCATACATCATCTTATTAATAAACTTAGTTACAATCTTATTCCCATAAATTGGATCACCCAAAACTTCTCTGCTGGGTGCTTTTCTTCTTCTCATTGAATCATTGCTCCTATCACATTAACATTAGATTATTTTTTTGCTTCTTTTGCTCTTTTAGCACCATATTTACTACGAGATACAGAACGTTTAGCGACACCTGCAGTATCTAACGCACCCCGAATAATATGGTATTTCACACCCGGTAAGTCCTTAACACGACCGCCTCTTACAAGCACAATAGAGTGCTCCTGCAAATTATGTCCAATACCCGGAATATAACTAATAACTTCAAATTTGCTTGTTAAACGAACTTTGGCTACTTTTCTGATAGCGGAATTAGGTTTCTTTGGTGTTGTCGTATAGACTCTAGTGCAAACTCCTCTCCTTTGTGGGCATTCCACCAATG
>NZ_NXLP01000196.1:0-500 GCF_003364125.1 Helicobacter sp. MIT 14-3879 | reverse complement strand
CAAATTAACTATAAGATAATCTCTCACTAAAAATTCAAAGGTAGATTCTCAAGCAGTCTCTTTAGCTTGATTTGTGCCTTTGGTAAATGCTCGGCGATACTTAGCCCCACTAATTCATAATCTCTTGCAATCTCATTAATGATATTTCCTACTTGCTCTATTTTCATCTGCCCTGTGTTGCCTACTGCGACATAAAGCTCCTTAGAATCTAGCACATCTAAATCCAAATGTATCATTACCTTTTTTGCCCCACTTCCCTTAAGCCACTCTAAAATCTTGCTTGAATCTTGTGCGACTTCACTAGGGCTAAGGCTCACTAAGCCAAACTCCCTCTGACGCTTTGCATAATGCTCTGCCTCTTTAGAGTGTAAGCCCACTAGCAAGACTTTGCTTGATTCTAAATGGCTAGGTAGGCTAAAGCTCTCTTTAAGCCCACCCTTGCCGATAATAGCACTCACTGCCATAGCGTGATAGCCCTTGTAAAAATCATCATTGGGTAG
>NZ_NXLP01000195.1:0-503 GCF_003364125.1 Helicobacter sp. MIT 14-3879 | reverse complement strand
CCGAAGTATCTCTAATAGAATCTTTTGAGATTCTCTAAATCCCCTTAATCTATTTAATCCTTTATGCTTTGTGTTTTATTTTTCTTACTCTCTTATTCTTTCTCATGTTTGAATCCCAATCCCTTAGATTCTCTCTTACTCTCTTTGAATCTTTAGATTCTTTAGTTCTTTTAATTCTTAGATTCTCTTAATTCCTTTCTCACTTTGAGAATCTTTGCTCTTTTTTAGAATCTAGTATAAAAGAATCTTATAGATTCTTCACTTTGCTAAAGCAAAGTTCAGAATGACAATTTATTTCTTTAGTCATTACTTTGGGCAAAGCCCGAAGTATCTCTGAATCCTCAAACTTATCATTACTTAGATTCTAAGGTTAAATTTACACTTGTCATTACTAAAGGCTTTAGCCCAAGTATCTCTAATAGAATCTTTTGAGATTCTCTAAATCCCCTTAATCTATTTAATCCTTTATGCTTTGTGTTTTATTTTTCTTACTCTCTTATTCT
>NZ_NXLP01000194.1:0-509 GCF_003364125.1 Helicobacter sp. MIT 14-3879 | reverse complement strand
TTTTCCCTACTTTCTTTCATAATTTATTACTTAATTATTTTTCTTTATTACTTTTCTCTTGCCAAAAACTCTCATAAGTTTTTGAAGGTTGCATAATTAAATCATTAAAATCTTCATATTCTTCTAATAAAGTTTTTTTATATAAAGGATTTCTACCTAAACCAAAAGATTCTACTTTAAATCCAATAGAATCTAATATTAAAGGAGTTATATCAAAATGGCTAATAAGTCTATTTTTTATTAATTCTTTACTAGCTTCTTTGCTAAATTTAGGATTTATAAAAACATTAAATATTGCTCTTTTAGCATTATCTGGAAAGAAGTTTTGTTGCATACTTAAATGGTCTCCTAAGATTATTATTGTTGTATTTTTATAAAAATCTTGTTTTTTAACCCAAGCTATAAAATCACTTATAATTCTATCAGAACACTTTATAGCACTAGAGTAACCAAACTCTAAATCACTACAAAAATCTTTATCAACATAACCATTTGGAAAGTGGGTATCA
>NZ_NXLP01000193.1:0-514 GCF_003364125.1 Helicobacter sp. MIT 14-3879 | reverse complement strand
TTCAGAGAGACTTCGGCTAACGTCTTGCATTGTTAGTGTTTTCTTTAAGATAGGTGATTTTTTGCTCCAAAATCTCAAGAATCTTTTGTGTTTGGGATAAATCTTGTTTAATGAATGCAATTTGATTTTTGATAATTTTTATGCGTTCCTTGATGGTTGTGTCGCCCTGCAAGGAGAAATCCATATAGAGCTTGACTGTTTTAATATCCATTTTTGTTTGCCTTAGGCATTGCACCCATTGCAGTGCCTCAATGTCCCTTTGGCTAAAATAACGCACACCATTCTCGTCCTCTTGCAAAAAGGGAAACAACCCCTTCTTTATCCAAAAGCGAATCCTAGTCGATGGAATCCCTGTTTTTCTCTCTACTTCTATAATCGTGTAAGCCATTGCTACTTCCTTAACTTTAAGATAAATGAGAATTATAAGACCTGATACTTAGTATCTGTCAAGGGGTGATTTATGAAAAATATCATATTTGCCAAGATTAATCAATAAGATTAATCAATAAGATTA
>NZ_NXLP01000192.1:0-519 GCF_003364125.1 Helicobacter sp. MIT 14-3879 | reverse complement strand
GCTTAAGTAATGACAAATGTAAATTTAACCTTAGAATCTAAGTAATGACAAGCTTGAGGATTCAGAGATACTTCGGCTAAAGCCTTTAGTCATGACAAGAAAAGGAGTCTTAATATAACAAAGGGAGATACTTCGCTATGCTTAAGTAATGATAGCTGCTCTTACCCCTACTTGTAAAGAGGATAAATTAGATACAGTAAGGCAACACATTGTAAAGAGGATAAATTAGATTTGTAAGAATGTTATAGACTGAATTTTATTCTAAAAACACTTTCTGTCATTCTGAAGTCTTGTATAGTAAGACTAAAGAATCTTAAAAGATTCCACTAGAGATACTTCGTTATGCTCGCACAATCCCTAAGGATTTTGCCCATACTTGTAAAGATGACAATCTACTTTGTCATTCTAAAGTCTTGGCTTTGCATGATTAAATAATTCTCAAAATAACATTTTAGTTTCTTGTCATTTTGAAGACTTGTGTAGCAAAATTGACGAATCTAGCAATCCTTGTCATTCTGA
>NZ_NXLP01000191.1:0-519 GCF_003364125.1 Helicobacter sp. MIT 14-3879 | reverse complement strand
TTATGGAATGGAGATAAAAAACAATTTGAAGATTTTGAAATAAGTAAGAATTATTTGAATGGAGAATATGGGGTAGTAGATTTTCAATTTTGGGAGTTAAAATGAAAAAGTTAGTTATGATTACAATGTTCTTAGTTTTTTCTTTTAGTTTATATGCAGAGGAACAAAACACAATTTTTATGGATTATTATAGAAAGGCAACAGAATTGGGTTGGCTAGGATTATCTTATTGTATAGAAATAGATGATGAGAATGAGATTGAAAAAGAGCTTTTTCGTTTATCACTTGACCCCACTAACTCTAAAGTAAAAATAATGGATGCAAAGGCTGCATTTGAGGAGTTAAAGCAATATATTGAAAGTGAGAAAGAATTTTATAATATTCACAAAGGAAACCCAAAATTTATAAATTTTAAAGGTTGTATTAGAATGTTTTATTATGGCACAGGCTATGGCTCAGATTATAATACACAGGTCGAACGCATTGTTAAAAAGTATTGCAAGGATTGCAAATGAGTAT
>NZ_NXLP01000007.1:0-79870 GCF_003364125.1 Helicobacter sp. MIT 14-3879 | reverse complement strand
AATATTATTTGCAGAAGAAGCGAGATAGGGATTCTCATTATTGCTTTGTGTTTTGGTATCCCTAAGCATGGCAGATAAATCTGTGGAATCTATGAGATTCTAAATTTATAGAATTTGATGTTTTTTGTATCACTTTTTAATTCCTTAATTTCTTATATATAACATTAATTAAAACATTTTTATTTTAAAATAATTGGTGTTACAAAAGGCGTATGAGTCCCTACAACCAGAGTTTTATTGTTTTTAAATATTTTTAAAAACTTTGTTCGTGTTTTTGTAGCTTGATCTTTATCTATATCATAAATTACAGAAATATTAGGATTATTAACTTGCACATCAAAAGCATGAAGCAAATCTGCCCAAAAAATTAATTTTTCCTCCTTATTTTCATTAAAACTAATAATATTATGACCCGGTGTATGTCCGTAAGCTTTAATTGCTCTTATGTCTAAACTATCGCTAGGCAGTAATTTATTTTTGTGGTCAAAAAATATCTTATTTGTATCATAGAGTTGGAGTATGGTTGCATTGGTATTATCACTATTAAGCCAATAATTATATTCTTTTTCATCAATTAGCATTGTAGCATTTGGAAAAGTTCTATTGCCATTATTTCCCAAACCACCAATATGATCAAGATGTCCGTGAGTAATGATAATATGAGTTATATCATCAGTATTTATATTTAATTCTTTAAGTGAGTTTTTAAGGATATTTATCGTATCTGGATATCCTGTATCTACAAGTGCAATAAAAGAATGATTTTTAATTAGCATTATATTATGTTGATTAAATTGTTCTTTATCCTTATATGTTTCATTTATTAGCTTTTTATCGTGTTGGGTATTGGGTATAAGTATAGTTTTTTTTATTAGATTTTGTTTAAGTGAGATAATATACACATCACTATCGCCTATTTTAATATAGTAGGTTTCTTTTGCAAAACTAAAAATAAAAATAGTTAAAAATAATAGCAAAATACGCATTTATAGCCTCCTAAATATTATGTAGTGATTTATTATATAATTATCTCACATTACTACTTAGAAACTATGATATCTTAAAAATATCATAATTAAGTGCAATAAATTTATCAAATTTGATTGGCTTCTTTTAGCATTTTATATTCTTCATTGCTAAATACTCTTGATTCTAATATAAAACTTTTTCCTGTGCCATACTCTAAAGAAAATTCACTTCCATTTTCTTCTAGGGCATTTAATATAAGCTGAGTATGTTTAAAATATTCATATTGAGCTTTATGTATATAAAAAGGAACAGAATCTATTTCACCTAAAAGCAAATCATTTTCTCCTATTTTAAAATCATTTTTTTCATAACAATATGGGGTAGAACCATCACAACATCCACCTGATTGATAAAAAATTAATTCCTTGTATTCTTTTTTAAGACTTTGTATAAGCTTTAATGCAGAATCTGTTGCTATAACTTTTTTTGGTAGCATAATATTACTCCTTTTCTAATGAAATATACCTTTAATACCTTGTAAAACAAATCTCCATCTTGCTTCTACAAGATGTTTTAACCAAAGTGCAATTTTACCTTTAAGTTCTTTTTTACCTAATACACCTACTGCATTTTTTGCCCCTAAAGAACAAATAGTTCCTTGTGCTTCATAAGAAAACTCTGTATCAAAAGCTTGATTTTCAAGTTTAGCTTCTAAAACTCTAGCAAGATATTTACCTTGTTTAGCGGCTATTTGAGCAGTTGGTGGATAAAATCTTCCACTTAAAGGATCTTTTAAAGCTGCACAATCACCTAAAATAAAAATATTATTCATATTATTTTTTTGATTAATAGGCTGTAAATAAGCATTAACTTCAACTTTACTTCTTGCTTGAGTAAAAAAAGAAGAATTCTGTATTACTTCATTTCCTTTTACTCCAGCCGTCCAAATTATTAAAGAAGCATTAATTTTACGTTTTTGTCCATTTTCTTCTACAATAATACCATCTTTTTCACATTGTAGAATCTTACAAGCTGTGGCTAAATGTATTCCTAAACTTTGAAGATAAGTGCTAGCTATATTAACTAAATTATTACTAAACATAGGTAAAATATTAGGCATAGCTTCAACACAAGTAAGTGTGATATCTTTTGTCTCTACGCCTAAAGCCATGCATCTTTTAGGAAGTTCTTCAGCTAAAGAGGCTATAAGCTCTACACCACTAAAACCTCCTCCACACACAATAAAATGAAGAGCTGTATTATCACCTTTCTTATAATCAAGAATGCGTTCTGTAATTTTTTCATTTAAGCTTAAGGCTGAATGATAATTAATTATAGGAAAGGCATGTTCTTTAATACCTTCTATACCAAAAGTATCACTTTGAAAGCCTAAACCGACAACTAAAATATCATATAAATATGTAGAATTTTGAGTTAAAACTTCTTTTTCTTTAATTTCTACAATCGTATCTTCAATGAATTGCACTTGTGGTGGTAAAAGTTCATTTATATCAAATAATACTTGTTCTTTTTTAAAACCACTTACAACTTCATGTAAAAGTACACTAAGATAGTGAAATTTTGTTTGTGAAATTAGAGTAAATTCCGCCTTAGAAAAAACGCTTTTATCTAATGCTTTAATTAAGGATAAGTTTGCATATCCTGCCCCAAGTAATAATACTTTTTTCATAGTTTAAACCTCATTAATAAAATAATATATTTAATCAATATAAATTTTTTAAAACCTATATTTGAAAGATTTAAAATTTTATTACTATGACCTTAGTCATATTACCAAGTGATATTAACAGCTGGTTTAATAAGATTTTTTGGTTTATCTTTCATCATAGCAAGAGCTTGTTCTATTTTATCAAAACCCTCTAGTCTATGAGTAATAATAGGATTAACATCAAGTTTTTTAGTTTGTAAAAGTTTGGCAAGTTTTTCCATACGATAACGACCACCTGGTGTTAAGCCACCCTTAATAGTTTTATGTCCCATTCCTACATTCCATGCAATTCTAGGTATTGTTATATTTTCTCCTGTTCCTAAATAATTTACATTACTTACAATTCCTCCATTTTTCAAACAAGCACAAGCATCACCTATAGTGCCTAAGCCTCCTCCTGCAATTAAAACTTTATCAACACCATTTCCCTTTGTTAGTTCTAAAATTTGGTCTTGAAAAGCTCCTTTTGTAAAATCTATATAGTGAGTTGCTCCATAATGTTTTTTAGCAATTTCTGCACGAAAATCAACACAATCAACAGCATAAATTTCAGCTGCTCCCATTAAATTTGCACCAGCAACTGCCATAAGTCCAACTGGTCCAAGTCCAATAACAGCAACACTTTCCCCAGGAGTAATTCTTGCATTTTCAGCACAATGAATACCTGTTGTAACCATATCACAAAGCATAACTGCTTCTACAGGACTTACACCTTCTGGTAAATGAGCTAAATTTCCATCAGCTTCATTTACATGAAACTTTTGTGCAAAAACTCCATCTTTAAAATTAGAAAATTTCCAACCTGATAATGCACCTCCACTATGTTGCGCAAATCCTCTTTGTGCTTCTATAGAATTCCAATTAGGTGTAATAGCTGGTGCAATAACTTTATCTCCAACTTTAAAGTCTTTCACCAATTCTCCAACCTCTATAATTTCGCCTACCGCTTCGTGCCCTAAAAACATATTATGTCTCTCGCCAATTCCACCTTCATAACAAGTATGTAAATCAGAAGTGCAGGGTGCAACTGCCAAAGGACGACAAATTACATCTAAAGGACCACATGGAGTTATAGCTTCCTTTTCAATCCAACCTACAGAACCTATTTTAAGCATAGCAAAACCTTTTATCATAATTAATTCCTTTAATAAAGTAATATCTTAAATATATTTTTAATTTATATAAATTTCTAAATAAAATAATTTGTTTTAAAAAATAATATTATTTTCAAAATTAAATTAAGATTCTTGCATTATGCAAGAATCTTAATTTTTACTGAGCCATATCTAAAACCATTCTCCCATCAATTTGTCCTTTTCTCATTTTATCAAAGACTTCATTGATGTTTTCTAGTTTTGTAGCAGTTACATGAGCTTTTACTCTGCCTGTTTGAGCAAAATTTATGGCTTCTTGTAAATCAAGTCTTGTTCCTACAATAGAGCCTCTTACTGTAACTCCATTTAGAATCATATTAAATATATTAACAGGAAATTCTCCTGGAGGTAGTCCATTCATAGCAACAGTTCCGCCTCTTCTTACCATACCAACAGCTTGTTTAAATGCTATAGGATGAACAGCAGTAACAAGTACTCCGTGGGCTCCTCCATTAGTTTCTTTGCGAATTTTATCTATAGTGCCTTGTTCGCCTAGTTCTTTTGCATTAGCTACAATTTCTGCACCATATTTTTTTGCTAATTCAAGTTTTTCATCAGCAACATCTACAGCTGCTATTCTTAAACCCATAGCTTTAGCATATTGAACAGCTACATGACCTAAGCCACCTATACCAGAAATGACAACCCATTCACCAGGTCTTGCTTCAGTCATTTTTAAACCTTTATACACAGTTACTCCTGCACAAAGAATAGGTGCAATTTCAACAAGTTGTTGATGAGAAAGATTTTTATCTAAAACACCTACATAATCAGCAGCCCCAATTGCATACTCTGCAAATCCACCATTAACTGAATATCCTCCATTTTGTTGGCTTTCACATAAAGTTTCCCAACCAGAAAAGCAGTGGTCACAATGTCCACAAGCACTATATAGCCAAGGAATACCAACAACATCTCCAACTTTGAGATGTGTTACACCTTCTCCAACCTCTACTATTCTTCCTACCCCTTCATGACCTGGTATTAAATTTCCTTTTGGTTTCACAGGCCAATCTCCATCTACCGCATGCAAGTCTGTATGACAAACTCCACAAGCCTCTATTTTAACCAATATTTCACCTTGTGAAGGTTTTGGAATTGAGACTTCTTCAATTACAAGTGGTTTTCCAAATTCTTTGGAAACAGCAGCTTTCATAGTTTTCTTACTCATAGTTTATCCTTTTATTTTAAATTTAAAATTTACCACATAAACCACAAAAACAAATTTATGTTTTTGTGGTTTATAGTAATAAATATTTAAGTATGAGACTTATAATCTCATACTTAATTTAATTAAAAGAAACCTAACTTTTTAGGTGAATAGCTTACAAGTAAATTTTTAGTTTGTTGGTAATGCTCTAACATCATTTTGTGTGTTTCTCTACCTATACCACTTTGTTTATATCCACCAAATGCAGCGTGTGCAGGATAAGCGTGATAACAATTTGTCCATACACGACCTGCTTGTATATTTCTTCCAATACGATAGGCTCTGTTTATATCTCTTGTCCATACTCCAGCTCCTAAACCATAAAGCGTATCGTTGGCAATCTCTAAAGCTTCTTTTTCATCTTTAAAAGTAGTAACCGAAAGAACGGGACCAAAAATTTCTTCTTGGAAAATCCTCATTTTATTATGTCCTTTAAATATAGTTGGTTTAATGTAGAAACCATTTTTAAGCTCCCCGTCTAATATATTTTGTTCTCCACCTATAAGACATTCTGCTCCTTCTTCTTTACCTATTTTAATATAGTTTAAAATAGTATTAATTTGATCTTGACTTACTTGAGCACCCATCATAGTATCTGGGTTAAGAGGATTTCCAGTTTTTATGGCTTGGACTCTTTTAAGCACTTTTTCTATGAATTTATTGTAGATGCTTTCTTGGATTAAGGCACGACTTGGGCAAGTACAAACCTCTCCTTGATTGAAAGCGAAAAGAACTAAACCTTCTATAGCTTTATCTAAGAAATCATCATCTTTTTCCATAACATCTTCAAAGAATATATTTGGAGATTTTCCTCCAAGTTCTAAGGTTACTGGAATAATATTTTCAGTAGCAAACTGCATAATTTGTCTTCCTACAACAGTTGAGCCTGTAAAAGCTACTTTAGCAATTTTTGGACTTGTAGCTAGAGCTTTTCCTATTTTACCACCACTTCCATTTACAACATTTAGAACTCCTGCTGGAAGTAAATCCCCTATAATATCCATAAGTACTAATATACTTGCTGGAGTGGGACTTGCTGGTTTTAAAACTATACAATTTCCAGCTGCAAGTGCAGGAGCTATTTTCCAAGCAGCCATTAAAAGTGGGAAATTCCAAGGTATGATTTGACCAACAACACCTAAAGGTTCGTGAAAATGATATGCTACTGTGTCTTCATCAATTTCACTAATTCCTCCCTCTTGTGCTCTTATACATCCAGCAAAATACCTAAAATGGTCAGCTGCTAAGGGAATATCTGCATTTAAAGTTTCTCTTATAGCTTTTCCATTATCCCAAGTTTCAGCATAAGCAAGAAGCTCAAGATTATCTTCAATTCTTTGTGCTATTTTTAAAAGTATGTTTGAGCGTTCAGTTACAGAAGTCTTTGCCCAAGAAGATTTTGCTTTATTTGCAGCATCAAGTGCAATATCAATATCCTCATTACTTGAAAGCGGGACTTTTGTAATAACTTTACCTGAAATTGGCGTAATATTTTCAGTGTATTGTCTGCTTTTTGGAGCAAGCCATTTACCATCTATATAATTTTCATATTGGTTTTTAAAAACCTTAGTGCTATCTTCATAAATACTCATTATTTCTCCTTATATATGTAAATATAGATATAAAACATTTTTTTTGTTTTATATCTATATTTAAAAATAAATAATGATAAAAAATACTTTTTTAAATTATTTTTTTAGCATTAATATTAGTTTTATTACTTTTTGTAATGAAGAATATTAGGAGGTATAAAAATATGGTTATATATTATAGTCTGTTTTAAAAGGTAAAGTAATAAGTTAAATATTAACCTTATATCTTTCTTTTATATATGTATTTAATAAATATTAACGCAATACTAATATTAATAACAGAATCTGCTAGATTAAATACTGCAAAATTAAATCCATAATGCCAATATATATAATCTACCACGCCATTATGGATAAACCTATCTATTAAATTACTAAAACCAGAACCTATAATTAAAGCAAATGGAATGTAATATTCATCAAAAAATTCTTTATTTTTAATAATAACTATAAATACAATAAATAGCATTACTAAAATAATCCATTTTAAATATTCACTAGCAAAGCTTAATAATGAAAATGCTACACCTTTATTAAATACTAAAATTATATCAATAAATTTTGTTTCAAATATTGGATTTGATTTTTCTGCAGCCTGTATAATATATAATTTCACTATTTGGTCTATTGATATTGCAATTATGCAAATTAAAAAAAAGATTATTTTATTAGATTTTTTATTTAAAATTTCTAGCATTTTATCTCTTTTTTAAAAAACTCCTCAAGTTCATTCATACTAGATTCTAGATTTTTTTTATCTTTACCCTCAAGTAAGATTCTTAGTTTGTTTTCAGTGCCAGAATATCTAATAACATATCTAATATCTTGTGGAATTAGTTTTTTATACTTACACTCCATTTCTTCTAATGGCTTTTTAGTTGAGATATTTATGTTTCTTAGAATTTGAGGATAAAGAAAAAAAGGATTTAGAATCTCACTACTTTTTTTATTCATTTTTACCATTAATGAAACAATTTGTAATGCACTTAAAATCCCATCTCCAGTTTTTGCATAATCACTAAATATGATATGCCCACTTTGCTCTCCGCCAAAATTATATGAATGTTTTATCATTGATTCTAATACGAATTTATCTCCTACATTTGAACGAACTAAATTTATTTTATTTTTTATTAAAAATTTTTCTAATGCAATATTACTCATTATTGTAGTTACAATTCCATTATTTTTTAACATTTTTTGTTTTTTTAAATATATTGCTAGAGTGCCTAAGAGTTTATCACCATTGATTACTTTGCCTTTGTTATCTACTACTACAAGCCTATCTGCATCACCATCAAGAGCAAAGCCTATATCTGCATTAGTTTCTAAAACTTTTTTACTTAGCGATTCTGGATGCATTGCACCGCAAGATTCGTTGATGTTATATCCATTTGGTGTATTATTTATAGTTACTACTTCAGCTCCTAATTCACTAAATATAATTGGAGCTACTTTGTATCCTGCGCCATTTGCAGTATCAATTACAATTTTTATATTTTTTAAATTTAAATTCTTTGGAAATGAATTTTTAATATGCACTATATAACGACCTATTACATCATCTATTCTTTTTGAAGAACCAATTTCTTTTTTTGTTTTAAAATGTGCTCTTAATATATCTAGGTTATTATAAATTTTTTCTATTTCTTCTTCTTTATTTTCATCTAATTTATATCCTCTACTATCAAAAAATTTTATACCATTATCATAATATGGATTATGCGATGCACTTATCATTATACCTACATCACATCTCATATCTTCTGTTAAAAATGCAATAGCAGGAGTTGGCATAGGACCTATTTGTATTACATTATAACCTAGTGAAGTAAGGGCAGATACTATTCCATTTTCTATCATATATCCACTTCTTCTAGTGTCTTTACCAATTAAAATTGTATTAGTGTTTTTTTTAAAATAAATTCCAGCAGCAAGTCCTGCACGAATAGCTGTAAAAGGTGTGATATTATTCCCCGCTTCACCTCTAATTCCATCAGTTCCAAAGATTTTCATCCCTTTCCTTTACATATTTGAAGTTCCCTTTAATATAATGATTCTACCCAAAAAATATGTATATTTTTTGAAGAAAAGAATTAGTTTTTTAAAAATAAATATAATAAAATTTATTTTATTTTGTAATTTTGGATTTTATAATGCAGGAATATTATTTTGATTTTTCACTATTAGGAATACTTTGGATTTTTGGTATCAGTGTGGAGGCAATAACTGGAGCTCTTGCTGCAGGAAAATATAAAATGGATTTATTTGGGGTAATGTTTATAGCATTAGTTACTGCCATTGGAGGAGGAAGTATTAGAGATGTTTTACTTGGTCATTTTCCTCTTACTTGGATAAAAAGTCCTCAATATATTATTTTAATATGTATCATTGCTATTTTGACAACTAAGATTCCAAAAACATTAATAAAACTAGAAAAATTATTTTTAAGTCTTGATGCATTAGGTCTAGTAGTATTTAGCATTATTGGTGCAAAAGTTGCTATGGATATGGGGTATGGATTAATTATAGCGATTTCATCAGCTTGTTTTACAGGTATATTTGGTGGGATATTGCGTGATATATTTTGTAATAGAATCCCACTTGTATTTCAAAAAGAAATATATGCTGGTGTTTCAATTATCTCTGCTTTATTTTATTATATTCTTATAGTATTTATGAAAATTGATGAAATAATTGCTACAATAATAGTGCTTATTTTAGGGATAGCTTTAAGACTATTTGCTATTAGATATAAACTAGAATTACCAATATTTTCTTATGATAATATAGATGATTCTAAATAAAGAGGTGAACTTTGTTAATAATATTATTGTTTAGTTTTAGTTTATTGTTTGCAGAAGGAAATATTATAATTTTAGAACCAAAAAATCAATCAATCGAACAAATTAATCAAGGAAAATATTATACAAATGAAGGTTTTAGAGCAGCCTCTTTTGGCTCAAATCATATTGCTAGAGATCTGTTTTATAAAGCTTGTTCTCTTGGCGATGATTTAGGTTGTAGAGCATTTAATGAAATAAATGCACCACTTAGAGTTGAAAAAATTCTAATACAAAAACAGGAATGTGATTTTGGGGATAAAGATGCTTGTTTTAGCCTTTTTAGATATTATTCTTCTCAAAGTATATTAGATTCTTTTAAATCAGATTGGTATTTATCTAAAGCTTGTAGATTAGGTAAAATTGAGGCTTGTAATCTTGAAGTCTCAAAATTTAAGCCATACATACAAAGTAAAGCACATTTATTAGGCAATCAATGCTTTTATAATAATAAAAATGCTTGTTATGAATTAGGTAATATGTATTTATTTGGTATAGAGGTGGTTAAAAATGTAGAATTTGCAAAGGAATTGATTAAAAAATCTTGCGATATTGGCTTAAAGAAAGCCTGCAATGATTATATTAGGATTCTTTCTCTAAATTAATTTTGTTATAAAAATCCTTTTTAAAAAGTTCAAATTTATCTTTTATAATTGCCTCTCTTGCTTCCCTTGTTAATTGTAAATAATAATGTAGATTATGAATACTAGAAAGTCTATTATATAGAATTTCATTTGCTCTAAATAAATGATTTATATATGCAATTGAAAAGTTTTTACAGGTATAGCAATTACAATTTTTATCAATAGGATTAGAATCTTGTTTATATTTTTTACTTTTAATATTCATTCTTCCATATTGAGTAAAAATCGTCCCATTTCTAGCATTTCTAGTTGGCATTACACAATCAAACATATCTATTCCACGAGATATTCCCTCTATTATGTCCTCTGGTGTGCCTACTCCCATCAAATACCTAGGTTTATCTTTTGGCATAAAAGATGTAGTTAATTCTATTGTATCTAGCATTGATTGCTTTTCTTCGCCAACAGCAAGTCCACCTATGGCAAAACCATCAAAAAAAAATCCATTATATTCTATATTAGTTAATTCTTTTGCAGATATTTCCCTAGCTTTAGAATCTATTCCACCTTGAATTATTGCAAATATATTATTATCTTTATGATTATATTTATTTTGTATATGATAATTTAGTGATTGTTTAGCCCATTTTGTAGTTCTTTTTATAGATTCTAATATCCTATCTTTAGTATTTGGAAGTTTTATTAAATCATCTAAAATCATCATTATATCACTATTTAAATTATATTGAATATCTAACACTTTTTGCGGTGTAAAAAAATGCTTACTTCCATCAATGTGGCTTTTAAAAAGAATTCCATCTTCATTTACTTTACCACCTAAACTAAATGCTTGGAATCCACCGCTATCAGTTAAAAAGTTCCCATTAAACTTAGAAAAATTATGTAGCCCACCAAGATTTTTTATTATATTATCATTAGGACGTAAATATAGATGATATGTATTTGCTAAAATTATTCTTGCCCCTAAATTTTTTAAATCACTAAAATCAAGTGCTTTTACACAAGCCTGTGTTCCAACAGGCATAAAAACAGGTGTTAATATAGTGCTATGTTTTAACTCTAATATTCCAGCTCTAGCAGAATTGCTTGTAGATTCTATTCTAAATTTCATATTTTGCCTCTAATTTATATTTTCCACCATTGCTTAAAATTATATTTATTATCCCATATTGGAAATATTTCTCCAATCATTGGTGTAACTAGTCTAAAATTATAGTTATTTTGTGTATGTATTTTATATAGTTCACTTAGTGGCTCATTCCAATCGTGATATGAAATTTTAAATTTTGAATTATGGACAGGCATTAATGTTGAAGTATTTAAATCTTTAGCTGCCTGCAAAGTTTGCTCTGGAAATAAATGGCTATTTGGCCAATTTTTACTATATTGTCCATTTTCTAAAATAGCAAAATCAATATTTGTAAATTTTTTTCCAATATCGCTAAAATGTTTTCCATAGCCACTATCACCACCAAAATATATTTTTTTATTTTTATGAATTAATATAAATGATGCCCAAAGTGTTTTATTAAAATCAAATATACCTCTACTTGAATAATGCCTTGATGTAAGGCAGCGAAATTCAAAATCTTTTTCTAATATAATACTTTCATTCCAATCTAACTCAAGTATATTATTAATTCCCCAATTAGATAGATATTTTCCTATGCCTAATGGACATAATGCCTGTTTTACTTTGTGTTTTATATTTTTAATTGTTTTTTTACTTAAATGATCATAATGATTATGAGTTATTATTAAATAATCAATACTTGGTAAATCATTTGGATAAAAATTATCACTACCTTTAAATGGAGTATTTATAAAAAAAAATGGAGAAGCACTACTTTTAAGTATTGGGTCAATTAATATAGTTTTGTCATCTATCCAAAGCATATATGTTGAATGTCCAAACCACACTAAAGAGTCTGTATATACTTTAGTGTTTAAATCACTTTTAATATTTGGAATTAAATGTGGTTTTTTAGGATTGATAAATATATCATAAAAAATTTTTAATTTATTTATTTTAGGTTTAGTTATAGGCTCAATACTACATACTCTATTATTATAGAAGTTAATTGAACTATTTATACGCTCTTTTGTGTTATTCCTTGACAATCTCATCAACCATAGATATAACAAATTTTGCACTTCTGCTAGCAGATTCCAATAAAAATTCATCAAAACTTATATTTGCATTATTATCAGCACTATCACTAATGGAGCGAATAATACAAAATGGAATATCACATAAACTAGAAACAACAGCTATACTTGCACCTTCCATCTCAACAGCTGAAGCATTAAAATTATCAATAATCCATTGTTTTTTTGCATTATCAAATACAAAGCTATCGCCAGATGCTATTATTCCATACTTTAAGTTTATATTTTGTTTTTTTGCTACTTTTTTTGCTATACAATTTAAGCTTTCATTAGTATTAATATATATCTTACTCTCAGGTATAAAGCCTAGCTTATGTCCAAATGCAGTAATATCAACATCATATTGACAAAGAGAAGTGGCAAGTATAATATCTCCTACTTTTAAATCTTCTCTTAATCCTCCAGCAACACCACTAAATATTACATAATTTGCATTAAAGTGTAAAATCATTGTAGAGCAGGTTAGAGCAGAATGAATTTTACCTATTTTACTATATGCAATGATAATAATAGAATTTTGATATTCTAGTTTATAATAGGTATTTTCTCCAAGGCTAATAGTTTCATATTTTTTGAAATACTCTAGAATAGGAGTAATTTCCTCTTTCATTGCACCTATAATGGCAATTATTTTTTTCATCTTTCTAACTCTTTTAGTTTTTCTATTGTTTCTTTTAAGTTTTGTAAATTACCTATACTATAAGTTGCTTTTGAACTTAAACGTTTGTTTAATCCTTTTAAAACACCGCCATATCCAAATTCTATAAAACAATCAACTTCATCTTGAGTTTTTAAAATAGATTGTTTATATAAAACAGGTTTTGTTAGTTGCATACTTAGAAGTTCTATTGCTTTATTTTTAGAATCATAAGATTCCATAGTAGCATTTGAAATAATTTTAAAATCAAAATTATCAAATAAATATTCTTCTAAAATTAATTTAAAATCATTAACTATTCCCTCTAATAAAGGACAATGACTAGCAATAGACATAGGTAAGATTAAGAATCTTTTTGCACCTAATTTTTTTATTTGTGATTCTATGTTTAATAAATCTTCTTTTTTACCAGCAATAACACTTTGTCCATCACTATTGTAGTTTGCATACCAAATATTTTGATTATTAGCACAAAATTCATTCAATATTTTATCATCTAAGCCAATGACAACAGCCATACCAGCTTCTTTGCCCTCACAAGCTTTTTGCATTAACTTACCTCTTTCAAAAACTAATTTAATAGCATTTTCAAAACTAATAGAATTTGCAACTAGATTTGCACTAATTTCACCTAAAGAGTGTCCAAGTCCAAAACTAGGGAGTATTTTATAATGTTCATTAAAATATTTATATGCTATATAGCTTATCAAGAGTATTGATGGTTGTGTGAATTGTGTATTATTTATATCATCATTTTCATTAAATAGTAAGTTTTTCATATTAACTTTTAAAATTTCACTAGAACATTCAAATAATTCTTTTGCTAGAACAGAATCTTCATAAAAATCTTTTCCCATACCAATAGCTTGGCTTCCTTGACCCGGAAAAATAAATCCAAATTTCATTATTTATCCTTTTAATATTTTTTAGTTATTAGTGGCAACCACAGCTAGAGTTTGTATGATTAGCTCCTCCACAACATCCACTGTGTGAGTTATGAGAACAACCACAACTATGTGAAAACTCTAAAATTTCTTCTTCAGTTGGAAACTTGCTTGCTAGTATTTCTACTTCAAATATAAGAACTTTACCTGCAAGGGGGTGATTATAGTCTATTATTACACTATTTTCACCAATTTCTTCTACTATTACTTGTGCAGTGCTTCCATCTTCACTTTGCCCATAAAGTGTCATCCCCTTTACTAGCTCAATACCACTAAACTGTTCTTTAGAAACTTCTTGTATGAAATCTTTATTTTTTTCACCATAAGCATCCTTTGGATGGATTTCTATTTTAAAGTTTGAGCCTATCTTTTTACCAAGTAGAGCATTCTCAAGGCCAGATATTACTTGATTTTTCCCCATAATAAAGCTAAAAGGTTTATCTTTATTATCATTTTTATCTAAAATATTACCATCATCTTTATTAGTAACTATATAACATATACTAACTAAATGATTATTTTCAACTATCATAATTAATCCTTAATTTTATTTAATTGTTTTTTTGCATCTTTAGCTTCAGAGCTATCTGGGAAACTAGATATTAATGAGTTGTAGAAATTTTTCGCATCATCTTTTTTATTTAACACCCTTAAAGAATTTGCACAATTTAATAATAATCTAGGCATATAGCTAGCTTTATCATCTAATATAGCACTTTCTTTATAATTATAAATTGCATCATTATATTTATTCTGTGCATACGATATATTTCCTAACATATAATAAGATTCTGCTTTTTTATAATTTATCTCTATAAACCAATTATATCTAGCTATTGCTTCATCAAATTTTTTTGAATAAGTAAGACTTTTTGCTTCTTTAAATATAATATTTCTACGAGTCGTATCTTTTTGAAAATCTATTTTATGGGATTGCGTTTCATTAATTTCTGCAATTTTTTTTTCTTTATCTGTTTCTTTTATTTTTTGAATTTGGTTTAATAACTCTTTTATTTGAGATATAGATTCACTCACATCTTTTAGGCTATCTGTTAAAATCTGAATATTTTTTGTATTATTTGAAATTTGTTCTTGTAATTTTTCTAAATCACTTTTATTAGAAAACGAATTTAAATCTATATTGTTTATCTTATTATTTATTTCATTAATATTTACCACTTGACCTTCATAAATACTTTTTATTCCTTCATTTGAGGTTTCTAATTGCTTTATTTTATTTTCAATTTGAAATATCTTATCAGTTTGAGACTCTATCTTTCCTTTTAGATTCTGAATTTCTTTTTTTGTAACACCACTTTGTAATTCAAACGCAGATGGTTCTTCAGCCCATAAAATATGGACGAAGAATATTAAAAAAAATGATATTGCTTTCACAAATGTTTAAAATATTAGTCTATTTAGTAGTTGGTGTTAAAACAAAGTCAACTCTTCTATTTTCTTTCCAACATTGTTTTGTTTTATCAGTACATTTAGGCTTACTTTCTCCATAGCTTACAAGTTCTATTTTATTAGAAGGAACATTGTTGCCAATGAGTGCATCTTTCACAGATGAAGCCCTTTTTAGAGCGAGTGCATAATTATATTCATCACTTCCCCATTCATCTGTATTACCTTCTACTCTTACATTACTTCCACTGTTTATTATTAATTTTGCATTGTTTTTTATAGTATCAATATTTTTATTTCCTTCAACTATAAATTTATCGAATCCAAAATATACTGAATATAATGAATTTGTATTTTCTGTGTTATATTCATTTTCACTTGAATCACCAGACATAGTAGAATTTGTATCACCATTATTTGAATTACTATCTTGGATATCGCCACTTGTTGTACTCTCATCTACTTCTACATCTGATTTTTCGCTACAACCAGAAATTACCATCGCTATCACTAATGAGCCTATAAATAACATTCTTTTCACTGATAGTTTTCCTTTCTTTATTTAAAATTTTAAATGATTATTCTAACTAAATTATCTATATTATGTCAATATTTTACCAATCTATGGCTTGTATTTTTTCATTGGCTAAAGGAAATAAATAACTTTTATTATAATCCAATCTAATAATTCCTAGTGAACTTTCTTCTGAAGTATTTTTTATAAACATAATACTTCCACCATCCCTTGAAAATCTAGGCATTTGATTGATTCCATTTGCAGTTAGTCTTCTAATATAATCGCTTTTTGTAGATATTAAATATAAATTAAAATTATTAGGACCAAATTCATTATCACTTTCTCTACTAGAATAAACGACATATTCATTATGAGCACTTGCAGAGCTATTATTTCTACCGTGATATACTAATTGACTTATTAGTTTGCTTGATAAATCTAAAGAAAAAATATTTGGATATCCCATTCTATCTGATATAAACATTATAGATTTTTCATTATTTATAAAATTAGCACCAACATCAATTCCACTATAATTTGTCAATTTTTGATTTGATTTTTTTTCTATATCATATAAAAATATATCTGTTTGTGCATTTGGTGCCATTGTTAATAGAACCTTTTTTCCACTAGAACTTACATCAGAAATTATTAATAAACCATCACTAGATATAAACTTTTCCATTTTTCCTGTGTATATATTGTATTTTACAAGCGTTGGTTTAGGTAGATATTTTGTAAAAAAAATACTATTTTGTTCTACATCAGCCCATTTTGGAAATATATTTAGTCCATCTCTAATTATTGTATTTTGAAATGTTAATGTATAATCAGCTACTACTATATGGCTTTCTTCAGCTTTAGTGTATTTTGAAAATACTACAAACCTATTCATCCAATCAATAGATGGTGCTTTTATATAATTATTTATATCAATCGCCATTTTATGAGATAAAAATGGGTATCTAACTTCTTGACTTACAGAATATTTTTTAGATAGAACTGCTTGTTTTATATTTATATCATATAGTATTATATTTGATATAACCTCTTTATTATTTACAGAGCTTTCTAATTTTATTACTAAATTTATATTATTTTTTAAATAGTATTCATAATCAATATCTTTGCTTCCATTATTATTTTCTACAACATTAAAATGCCCACTTACTTTTAAATCAGCTATCAACATTTTATAGATTTTACTGCTTAATAATACATCATTTTTATTTGCATTTAGGTTTTCAATAGTTATTGTTGGCAACTTGTTGGTATCCTTAATTATTTCAACAGTAGCATCAATTGCAAATAAATTAATAGTAAATATAAAATATATTAAAATTTTTTTCATTTAAGCTCCTTTATTCATAAAAATTACTTCAAGGTTACTATCAACATCATTTAGCGTTGGAAATTTATTATTAATCAATTTCTGTAAAGAATCTTCTAGTTCTTTATCAAATATTTCATTACCAGATTTTTTTTTGATAGTATAGCTAAAATTTCCATCTTTATTAATTTTTATACTTACAATAGATGATAATCTATCATTAAAAGAGCTTTTAATATTCCAATTTTTATATAATAATTCTGTTACTTCTTTACAATAATCATTGTATTTTTCACAAAATTTACTATTGATAGAATCTGAAATTACAATATCTTGATTTAGATTTTCTAAAGTTTGCATTATATTTTCTGTTTTCTCTATGATTTTATCTATATGTTCTTCAGTATTAGTGCTTCCTTTTTTATTAAGTACTATTTTATTTCTATTATCACTTTGTTCTAAATCTTTACTTGGCACTATATCACTAATTTTATTAAATAGTTCTCCCATTCCTAAACCAGGAATAGGGGTATTTGAACCATTATCTTTATTTTTTGCATCACTATCGTTAATTTTCACTTTATTTAAAATCTGTTTATTTTTTTGAGCTTGTTTAACAGAATCTACTTCCTCTATAATATCAATATTTATTGAATTAATTGTGCTTGGATTGTTTATTGAAATAGATATATGATTTATCCCTGCCTTAAATACAAACATCATTATTAATAATAAAAGTACATATAAAAATATAGCAAAAATACCACTTAGCATAAAAACAATATCTACTTGCTTTGACTTATCCATTGGTAATTAAAGATACTTTTAAAAAACCAGCCTCTTTAATGGTTTTTAATATAAATATCACATCTCCATAAATTATATTATTATCAGCCCTAATTCTAACTTCAGTATTTTTATTGTATGATGATGAGAATAAGTTAAAGCTATCTGTAAAATTTTTATAAGAAAATTTAGAATCTTTAACATAAATATTTTTATTTTTATCAATTCTAATTTCAATCATTGGTTCATCAATAACTTTTTGAGTTTTTGAGCCTTTAGGTAGTGTAATATCTTCTTTATAAACTATTGTTGGTGTAGTTACCATTAAAATGGCAAGCAATACTAACATAATATCCACTAAAGGCGTTATATTTAAATCGGGTTTTTCATCTAAGTTAAATTTACTAAAATCTTCCAAAATATATCAACTTTGAGTTAGTTTAATTTTTGAATCATCTTTATTTGAGTTTAAGATAAAGTTTATTTGCATATCCAAGTATGCTCCTAATTCATATACTTTTCTCCTAAGAATTATATAAAATGAATATGCTGGAATAGCAGTTAATATCCCAAATGCAGTTGCAATTAAAGCTTTAGAAATAATAGGGGCAATAATATCAAAAGATACTTTACCTTCACCACCTAAGTGATAAAATGCCTCTAATATCTCTACAACAGTTCCAAATAATCCTATAAAAGGTGCAGTAGATGATATTATACTAAGCATTGATAAACCAATAGAGGCTTTCTTGATTGCTTCTATTTTATAAGCATTTAATAAGTCTATACTTGATATTTTGTTAGAGGTTAGTATTTTATAAAAGATAGATTTTAACATTGGGGTATGACTGTTTGCAATCAATTCTAGAGCATCTCTTTCTATACTAACATTATCACTTATTTTTAAAAATCTCCAAATAAAAATCCAAATATTTATAATAAAATATACAGAAAGCCACACTAAAACAAGCCAAGTTATTGGACCTATATCAGATAAAAAATCACTCAAATTTAATCCCTATAATAGTTGTTTTGCATTTGTTTCTATTTTAGATAGAATAGAAGATAATACAACTTTATCACTAGCAGCCTCTTCAAGTAACGATTTAGCATCACCAATGGCTTTTGAAATTTCACTATCTGAATTTCCATGTATTGCTACTGCACCATTTGCTATAATATCGACTCTTGAAGATGAAACTTCAGCATACCCCCAATTTATAGCTACTAATTCTCTATTTTCATCCTTCTTATATATTTCAATTACTCCAACTTTTAATAATGATAGAAAATCGCAATGTCCAGGTAAAACACCAAATTCTCCTTCAGCCCCCGGAAGATTGACTGATTTAACTTCATCATTAAATATTTCTCCATATGGAGTAACAATGGATAAATTAATATTGCCTGTTTCCATATTCTTAGCCTTTAAGTTTTTGTGCCTTATCTAATACCTCTTGAATATTACCTACCATATAGAATGCTGATTCTGGAATATCATCATATTTACCATCTAATATTCCCTCAAATCCTTCTAGTGTATCTTCTAAAGATACATATTTACCGGGACTTCCTGTAAAGACTTCTGCAACAAAGAATGGCTGAGATAAGAATCTTTCCATTTTTCTAGCTCTATTAACTATTCTCTTATCTTCTTCAGATAATTCATCCATTCCAAGTAATGCAATAATATCTTGCAAGTCTTTATATTTTTGTAAAACTTGCTGAACCCCTATTGCTATTTTATGGTGTTTTTCTCCTACAATATGTGGGTCTAGGATTCTAGATGTTGAACCAAGAGGATCAACTGCTGGATAGATTCCTTTTTCTGCTATTTTCCTATCTAAAACAGTCGTTGCGTCTAAGTGAGCAAAAACCGATGCAGGTGCTGGATCAGTCAAGTCATCAGCTGGAACATAAACAGCTTGAACAGAAGTAATAGAACCTTTCTTTGTAGATGTAATTCTTTCTTGCAATTTACCCATTTCAGTAGCTAATGTTGGCTGATAACCAACTGCAGATGGTATTCTACCCAATAATGCTGACATTTCAGCACCTGATTGTGCAAACCTAAAAATATTATCAATAAACATTAGAACGTCAAGCCCTTTTTCATCTCTAAAATATTCTGCCATTGTAAGACCTGTAAATGCAATTCTATTTCTTGCTCCGGGTGGTTCATTCATTTGTCCATAACATAATGCAACTTTATCTAAAACATTACTTTCTTTCATTTCGTTATAAAGGTCATTTCCCTCTCTTGTTCTTTCACCAACTCCTGCAAATATAGAATAACCATTATGTTTATAAGCAACATTATGTATCAATTCCATAATAATAACTGTCTTTCCAACACCAGCACCACCAAAAAGACCTACTTTACCACCTTTAGAATAAGGAGCCAATAAATCTACTACTTTGATACCTGTTTCAAACATCTCTGTTTTTGTACTTTGGTCTTCAAAAGATGGGGCAGAGCGATGAATTGGTAATTTTATCTTACCCTCTAGTGGTTTACCCTCATCAATTGTATCACCTACAACATTTAGTATTCTACCTAGCACTTCCTCACCTACTGGAACTTCTATCATACTTCCTCTTGCTTTTACCTCTTGACCTCTTCTTAATCCTTCAGTCATATCCATAGCAATAGTCCTTACTCTATTATCACCTAGGTGGGCTGCAACTTCTAAAACCAATTTTTTATCATCTTCTAATATAACATCAATTGCTTCGTATATTTTTGGTAAATACCCATCAAAATCTATATCAACAACTGGTCCCATAACTTGAGAGATAGTTCCATTTAAGTTTTTAGATTCCATTTCTTATTCTCCTTTTATAATTTATTTCATTGCTTCTACACCAGCATTAATTTCCACTAATTCCGTAGTAATAGCTGCCTGTCTTGCCTTATTATGCTTAATTGTTAATTCTCTTACTAATTCAGATGCGTTTTTAGTCGCTGTATCCATAGCTTGCATTCTTGCACTAAGCTCTGCTGCTAACGAGTCTATTAAAGAATAAAACATATTATAATTTATATATTGTTTTGCAAGTTCTTCCAAAATATTTTTTTCATTATCTATTGGTTCTATTAACATTTCTCCCATTTCTCTCTTGCTATTAGTTATCTCATTTAGATCTACCTTAAATGGAAGTATTTCTGTTATTTTAACCTCTTGTGTAAGCATATTTTTAAATCCATTATAAACTATTATAACCTTGTCTGTAACTCCATTTATATAATCATTTACAGCATTCATTATAAATATAGATGCTTGCTCATCACTAGGATTTGATGATAATGTGTCAGATTTGTCGTATAGTTCAATTTCATTAAAGTTGAAATACCTTATGCCTGTCTTTCCTATACCACGAATTCTTATCTTTATATCTTGATTTTTATATTCATTCATTAAACTAACAACAGCTTTTATAGTATTTGAATTAAACGCTCCACAAAGACCTTTATCAGAAGTTACAAAGATAATATCTACCATCTTTACAACTCTATTTTTATCGACAAATAAAATATCATTTTTTTCAAAAATATTTCCACTAGATAATGTTTTTTGGATAATATCATTAAAAACTTCATTTAATTTTCTTGCATAAATTTTTGATCTCTTTGCTGCCTCAACAGCCTTTTTTAATTTAGAATTAGCTACTAGTTTCATTGCTCTAGTAGTTTTTTGTATATTTTTTATACTTGCAATTTCTTTCCTGATTTCTTTTAAACTATTTCCCATAATCAAAACCTTTTATATTACAAAAGTATTTTTAAACTCTTCTAATGCCTGTTTTAGTAATGTTTCTAAATCAGAATCTATTGCTTTTTTGCTAGCTAGTGTTTCAAAAATTTTAGGATATTTAGCTTCTATGAATGGATATAAGTCAGATTCAAATTTTGTTACTTTATTTACAGGTATGTTATCCAAATATCCTTTTGAGCCTGCAAAAATAATTATTATTTGCCTTTCAACAGACAACGGAGAATATGGAGGTTGTTTTAATACTTCTACCATTCTTTGACCTCTTTCTAATTGTCTTCTACTTCCATCATCTAAATCTGATGCAAATTGTGAGAATGCTTGTAGCTCTCTATATTGTGCTAGGTCAAGTCTAAGTGTTCCAGAAACTTGTTTCATAGCTTTTACTTGTGCAGCTCCTCCAACCCTAGATACAGATAATCCTACATTGATAGCGGGTCTAATACCAGAATAAAATAAATCAGTCTCTAAAAATATTTGTCCATCAGTAATGGAAATAACATTTGTTGGGATATACGCAGCAACATCACCTGCTTGTGTTTCAATTATAGGAAGTGCTGTTAATGAACCTGCACCTAATTCATCACTTAACTTTGCTGCTCTTTCTAGAAGCCTAGAGTGTAGATAAAATACATCACCGGGAAATGCTTCACGACCTGGAGGACGTCTTAAGATGAGAGACATTTCTCTAAATGCAACAGCGTGTTTGCTTAAATCATCATAAATAATAAGTGCATGTCTTGAATTATCTCTAAAGTATTCACCCATTGTAACTCCAGAATATGGTGCTAGAAATTGCATAGTAGCAGAATCTGAAGCAGGAGCATTAACTATGATGGTATATTCCATTGCACCGTGTTCTTCTAGTCTTCTTACTACCTGTGCAACTGTTGATTCTTTTTGACCTATTGCTACATAGATACAAATAACATTTTGTCCTTTTTGATTTATAATAGTATCAACAGCAAGTGTAGTTTTACCTGTTTGTCTATCTCCTATAATCAATTCTCTTTGTCCTCTGCCAATTGGAACAAGTGCATCAATAGCTTTTATTCCTGTTTGAAGTGGTTCATGGACAGATTTTCTTGCCATAATTCCTGGTGCTTTTACTTCTATAAATCTATGTTCTTTTGCTTCTATACTACCTTTTCCATCTATTGGTTCACCTAGTGCATTTACAACCCTTCCTACTATTTCATCTCCAACAGGAACGCTCATAAGTGTTTTTAGTCTTTTTACAGAAACACCTTCTTTTATATTTTTACCAGTTCCTAATATAGTAATACCAACACTATTATCTTCAAGATTTAGTGCTAATCCTTTATCACCAGTTTCAAATTCGACCATTTCATAATACATAACATTTTTTAATCCATAAACCCTAGCAACACCATCTGCATAATTGATAACAGTTCCTACTTCATCTATATCAATTTTTAAATCAAAGTTTTCTATTCTTTGTTTAATAATTGAACTTATTTCATCTACTTGAATTTTATTTGACATAATTCCTCCTTTGCTTTAATTAAATGCTTTTAAAATATGATTTTTAATATTATTTGAAAAATTATTTTTCAAAAATGAAGTTTCAATACCAATACCATCAACAAATAACTTTATACCATCTATTTCTGTTCTCTTTTGTGTTACATATAGTGATGTTTTAAGCTTATTTTCCATAGTAGTTTTAATATGTTCTAAATCTTTTGAATCTAACTCAAATGATGATGAAACCATAAGTTCAAATTCATTATTTTGTGATCGAACATGGCTACTTAACTCATCATATATATTTGGAATCTCATTAAGTCTATTTTTTTGACTTAATAATTTTATAAAATTTGATAGCTTTTCATCTTTTATCTCTAAGATTGATAAAATAAAATTAACTTTTCTTTCTCTTGATATAGTTGGAGAATTAATAATACTATTAAAATTTTTATTACTAAAGCAGTTCGACAAAATATTTAAAGATTCTAGTGCTTTATTAATTTCTAATTTGTTTAGTGCATTTACTAATGCTTTTGTATATTTTTTAGAAGATGCAGAATTCATTAGGCAACCTTTTTAGTTATAATATTTATATAATCTTTTTTTTCTAAATCTATATCATTTTTTATTAAAAGCTCATCTAATATCTCATTGATTACAGCTTTTTTTGCCTTTTTTTGCTCAAAAATTAATAATTCTTTATGATTCTTTTTAATTATTTCTATATCATTTTTGCATTGATTTTCTATATTTTTTACTATTATTTCAGATTCTTTTTTTGCATTTAATATTATATCATCAGCTATTTGTTTAGATTTTTCTAAGTCTTTTAATGCTTCTTCTTTTTTTCTTCGAGATTTTGATAGTTTATTCTGAACAGCATCTAGTTGTTCTGCAATTTTATTTTGTCTATCTTTTAGAGCTAATTTTATTTTATTTGCAAGTAGATACCATAAAATAGCTACAAATATTGCAAAATTTATTGTCCTTTCAATTATATCAGTGTTATTTATGTTAATTTCAGCACCAGCTCCAAATAAAAATAATGGTAATAGAAATGGCAAGAAAGCTATTTTTATTAATTTAATATTCATAATCTTTAAGCCTCCTAAATTTGCTTTAACTTTTTTGATATGGTTTTTTGAAGCTCTGGTATCTCTAAAAGAAGAGATTTTTTTAAATCATCTTTTTGAGATTTTAAAGATTCTAAGAATGCCTCTAAATCTTTTTTGTTATCATCTTTTAACTTCTGTATATTTTTTTCATATTCTAATTTTGCCTGAGTAATTGCTTTTTCTTTTATTAGGATGGCTTCTTGTTTAGCTTTGTCTAAGGTAGCATTAATTTCATTTTGTATATTTTCTATGCTATTATCGTTATTACTTGCATTTTCTAAGTCATTGTTTATCATATCATTTCTAGAATCCATAAAGTTTAATATAGGTTCATAAAGCCATTTATTTAAAATAAATATAGACAATATAAATAAAACAAACACTAATAGCATTAGTTCTAAATTGAGACTTATTCCCATTATTTCACCTCCTGAAGTTAAACTTATAATTGATATTGATATACTAACAAATTAATCTTTATTTTTGTTATAAATCCTTAAAATTACTTAAAATTTTTATTAATCTATTTACTTTTTCTTTATTTTCAAATTTAATTATTAGAGAGCTATTATTTATCTTTGCATTAATATTAATTTTTTTAAAGTAATGTGATAGTGTTTCTAACTCATTATCAAAATCGTTAATATTGCTTTTAGTATTAGATGTTTTTAATTTTTTTACTAGATTTTCAGTATCTCTTACTGAAAGTTTTTGTCCTAATATAGAATCTATTACTAATCTTAAATCATTATCATTAAGATTTACTAAAACTTTTGCGTGTCCTTGAGAGATTCTACCTTCAATTAATAGATTTTTAATATCTTTTGGTAGTTTGAGGAGTGCAAGAGTATTTGTTATTTGTGTTCTACTTTTTTGAACTTTTTGTGCTAATTCATCTTGTGTAATATTATAATCTTTTATTAACTGTTCATATGATATTGCTAGATCAATAGGATTTAAATCTTCTCTTTGTATATTTTCAATTAATGCTAGTTCTCTTAATCTATCTAATTTTATATCTTCTACAACTATGGCTTTTATTGATGATAGATTTGCTAATTTCGATGCTCTAAGCCTTCTTTCTCCTGCTATTAAAAAAAAATCATTATTATCTTCATATACTAATATTGGCTGTAATATACCATATTCTTTAATAGAATTTGAAAGTTCAATAATACTAGATTCATTAAATACTTTTCGTGGTTGAAGTGGATTTGGCTTGATTAAATCAATATCAATTTCAACTACTAATTCTGAATTATCGCTCAAGTTTGTCTCATAAGCTTTTTCGATTTCTCCAAATATCGCACCAAGCCCTCGTCCCAAAGCTTTTTTCTTAGCCATTATGCTCCCTGCAATATTGCTTCGGCGAGGTTTTGATATGCAATACTACCATTTGATCGGATATCATATTGCAAGATTGGCTTACCAAAGCTAGGAGATTCTGCTAGTTTAACACTTCTTGGTATAATTAAATTTTCTGAATTTATATTCTTAAACATATATTTATCAAAATGTTGCGATAAATCATATACTACTTGTTTTGCTAAATTATTTTGTGAAGCATACATAGTAGGAAGAAAACCTTTTATAGTTAATGATGGATTAATTTGTTCTTTTAATAATTTAATTGTATTTAATAACTGTGCTAAACCATCTAGTGCAAAAAATTCACATTGTATAGGTATAAGAACAGAATCTGAAGCACTCAAAGCATTCATAGTAAGAGGTCCTAATGCTGGTGGAGAATCCAAAATTATAAAATCATATTCTTCTTTTACTTCTTGAATCTTTTTCTTTAATATTAATTCTCTGCCTTGTGTTTTTTTATTGTAATATTCCTTTTCAAAACCTACTAAACCTATATTTGATGGTGCCAAGAATAAATTTTTTGTGTCAGTTTTTTTAATTATCTGAGATAATTTTTTAGAATCTGTAAGAACATGATATAAATAAAATTCAATATCATTTCTAGATATTCCTAAGCTGGTTGTAGCATTTGATTGCGGATCTGCATCTATTAATAATACTTTTTTATCCTTGTATGATAATGAAGCTGCTAAATTTACAGCCGTTGTTGTTTTACCAACGCCACCCTTTTGATTTGCAATAGTAATTATTTCACATTTCATAATTCAATAGCCTTCAAAATAATTATTCTCTAACATTTCAATTGAGTTATTAAAATATTAAGATTGAGATTTTAACTTTTTTTGTATAAATTAAATCTTAGTAGTAAAAAGTTAATTTTTTAAAAATTAACTTAGTTAATCTTTTGAATCATCTTAGCGGCTTCAACAAACTCACCAATTCCCTTATCCCAAAGCATTCTTGCAATCAATAAAAAGACTATTTTATTATTATCTCTTGCTTTTGTTTGTTTAAAATTTGGATTGAAATGCTTTGTATCAATACCCTCACTATCTAAAATAAATGCTTTATCACTGCTTATGATATTATAGTTTAAGAATTCTTCTTTATCATCATTATTTAAAAACCACACTTTATTAGTATTTTTTAGAGATATTTTATACATTTTACACACTATTATTTTTAATAATCTTTTAAAGATTCCACCATTTGTAAAAACATATCCTAGCCCTGTTATTACAGCAATATTTGGAATCTTAAGAGAGTTTGCTATAAATGAGCCATAAATTACACATTTAATTGTGTAGCTAAATATCATTAGTGGTTTTAAAGTATTTAAAATTTTATTTATTTGATATATTGTTTTTAAATCTTTGATAGGATTCTTGCTTTTACTATCAATAAAAATATTATGTAGTATAAAGCCCTCTTGTTTTAACTTAATGCTTGTATTGTCATAGGGGGCAATTATATGTATCTCATAACCTTCATTTTTTAATGCTTGCAATACTTTTAATCTAAAGTTATACATTCCAAAGCAAGTATTTGATATAAAAGCAATTTTTTTAAACACTTGTGCAGATTGTATATCACATCTTGTAGTATTTTTCAAATTTGTTTTATAAGTGTTAATTGTATGATTTATATCAAACCTAGTTTTAGCAATTTTTATAGAATATTTGCCCATTTTAGATAATAAGTTATTATTATTTTTTAAAAACTCCATAGCTTCTTTTAATGCAATAGCATTTCTTGGTGGAACTAAAATGCCATTTTTGCCAACTAATAAATTTTCTTTTTGTAAATAAGGCTTTTCTACGCATTCTTTACAACCAGAAACATTTGTAGTTATTATAGGCTTACCCATTGCCATTGCCTCTAGCAAACTTCTTGGTAGCCCCTCTTTATAATAACTTGGTAAAACTATACAAGAAGCATTTGCTATTATTTCTCTTACATCTTCTACACTACCTAAATATTTTATTATATTTTCTTTTTCCCAAAGTGAAATTGTCTTAGTATCTATTTTTTGTGGATTATTAATATTGCTTGCCCCTAATAGATAAAATAGCATATCTATGCAGCTTTTTGCTCATTAAAACTATTGTTAAAGTTTAAATAATTAGAGCAAGAATAATTAATGTATAAAATATTATAACTAGGTTCTACCCCCCCCCATCTAAATATATTTTTATATCTAATGCTTTGTAATTTTGAAACAAGTTTTAAGATAATAAAAATTGGAAATCTTGATAAGTTGTTATCTCTCCAGCTTTTAGCACACTCAATATTTGCTTTTATGATATTTTTTATATTTCTATTTGAAATCCCACCAACCTTCATTTTTACAAAAGTTTCATCAATATAAAGACTACTTATATTATTTTTATAAAGGAATCTAAGCATTAGTTCATAATCAGCAGATATTTTATAGTTTATATTAAAATTTCCATATTTATTAAAAACTTCTTTTTTTACATAAAAGCTGGGATGAGCAGGGTGGAATCCAAATTTAAAGGATGCTTTATTATATGACTTTCCTTTTAATTTTCTTATAACTTGAAAATTATTATTGATATAACATATATCTGCATAAATTATTTGGGGTTTTGTAGGTTTTGCAAATCCCCACGCAATAATACTAACTATATTACTATTAGCAAAGAAATCATCAGAATTTAAAAACCCAATAATATCACCACTAGATAAGCTAATGCCTTTATTCATAGCATGATAGATTCCACTATCCTTTTCGCTTACTATTTTAAATGTATATTTTTTATTGTATTTATCTTTATATCTTTGTAATAGCTCTAATGTTCCATCATTGCTTTTATTATCAATGATTATATGTTCAATAAATTTATAATCTTGTGATAAAACAGAATCTAAATTTAATAAAATAGTTTCTTTAGAATTATAGGATGGAGTGATAATACTAATTTTAAGCATTAAATGCACCTAAGTTAGTATTATAAAAGTTTGTTTTATTTAAATAGATATTATTTAGAGTTTGATTTTTCCAAAGCTTAATATATAAACGATAATTCTTATATATGTAAGTGAGCGATTCCAATATTTTAGTGATGCTATGCAAGCACCTAAATAAGAGTAGTTTTTGAGATAATCTAGCGAGTTTGTAAATACTATATCTACCCCCCCCATATTATCTAAATCATAAAATCTTTGTTCTAGTATTATCAATGATTTTAAATTTTTGCTCATTTTTTGTGTAACTTCTTTAGTATATTTATAATTTAATAATTTTTTTTGAACTATTGGCAAAATATTAATAATATAATTAATATCAAATATTCTTTTATTTATATTATTAATATTTTGTGTGCTAGAATTATTATTTAAACAATAAAAATAAAGTTTCTCATTGATACTTAAATAACTTTTAGAAATTGAAGCTATAACAAAGAATTTAAGCATATCTTCTGCCATAGTAATATTTGCTGTAATTGGTTCTAATATTTTATTAACCTTGATTAAAATATTTCTTTTATAACATTTATCCCATAATGTGAATTTTGGAAAATGGTTACTTCTTAAAAAGAAATTATACACAATTTTATTATCTTTAAGAGGTTTTTTACTAAAGCAGGTTGGCAGTATATATCTAATCTTATGTTTTATATTTTCAAGCTTTGTAGAATTTTTATTTCCTAGATAATGAGCTTTAAAGTGTATAATATCAGCCTTATTATTAGATTCCTCTTTATTATGAATTTTACAATAAATCTTCTCACAAGCTTTAAAATCTAAATAATCATCAGCATCTAAGAATAAAACATACTCTCCTTTAATCTTTTTAATTCCCTCTAGTCTTGTTTGAAATGTCCCTAAATTCTTTTTATTATGAATTATTCTTATCCTTAAATCTTTTTTTGCATAATCTCTAGCAATATTTATAGAATTATCACTTCCACAATCATCAATAATTAAAATTTCAATATTTTTAAAATTTTGATTAATGCAAGATTCTATGGCTCTAGCAATGTATTTTTCTACATTATAGGTAGGAATGATGATAGAAAAGAAAGGGTTTTTATTAAAGCCATATATGGCTTTAGAATTGTTTTTTATTAACATCTTCAAGTATTTTACTAGCTATTTCATCAACAGCAATACTAATTTGCTTAGAATGATTTGCTATATCTACATTGTTGGCAGTGATAGTTTCTAATTTATTAACAGTATCGTTTATTTCAGTTATATTATTTGTCTGTTCCTTAATAGATTCTGCCATATCATTTATACTTTGGACTAATATATTTGTATTATCCTCTATCTCTCCTAAGTTTTGTTGAGTTCTCTCTGCTAGTTTTCTCACTTCATCTGCAACTACTGCAAATCCTCTTCCATGCTCTCCTGCTCTTGCTGCTTCTATTGCTGCATTTAGAGCTAGGAGGTTTGTTTGATCTGCAATATCTCTTATCATTCCAATGATATTTTTAATATCTTCGCTTTGTTTTATAACTTCTTCTGTTCTTTCGCTTACATTTTGCATAGAATCTGTTATTTGATTAATTGATTTTGTAGTTTGTTTTAAAGATACACTTTGATTATTTGAGCTTTTTGAGAGATTATTTACAGCATCTTCTAATTCTTTACTTTTATTTTCTAACTCCTTTGCAAAAGAGCTAGAAGTATTTAGCATTTCCCTAATAACTTTTCCTAAAGTGTTTGTAACAACCTCAACCCTACCTTTTGCATTTTCAATTTCTGTTGTAAAATTTAAATTTGTATATGAATTAAATACTTTTGCAATTTTATTTGTATCACTACCAATTTTATATTCTAAGGTATCTAGCATATTATTTAATACATTCTTTAATTCTTTTAATTTAGGATTATATGGCTCTTTTGTAATTCTTGCAGTTAGATTGCCATATTCTATTGCCTTTGCTGTTTCTACGGATTGTTCTACGGCTTTAGCATCTTGCTCTAGGCTTTGTTTAATAATTTTAATATTCTCATTAACCATATGTGCAATTTGACCAAATTCATCATTAGACTTTATGTTAATTTGTTTAACATCATTGTTTTCGTGATTTAAATATTTAAAAAAATCATTTAACCCATTTGTGATATTTTTGATGGGTTTAAGCAATAAATTTGCCATAATATACATTATTATGCTTCCAATAAGGGCAAAAATTCCTCCTACTGCTAATTGAATATAATTTATTTTATCAGATTCACTTTTAAGTTTATTTAGTTCTTCTAGTGAACATAATGTATATTTTGCAAATTGTTTATTATTGGAAGTTTCACATTGAGCTAGTTTTTTTATACCATTATCGATGATTTCAAATGGTTCAAAACTATATTTGTTTTCAGAGGCTTCCCCAATAGTTTTATATAACTCATTTTTCTTTAGAATTATAGATTTATCAGTAGCGGCATAAGGGATATACTTAGAATCTAATACAAAAATACTTCTGTCATTTTTTTCCTTTATATAATCAAAGTTTTCTTGAAACTTATCAAGAAAAACATCTATCCCAATTACGCCTATTAATTTACTATTTTTGTATATTGGCATAGAATAACTAAATGTTGCTTCTCCTGTTATAGAATCAGGATATACTTCAGATTGATACAATCCCTTATTATTAATAGCACCTATATACCAATCTCTTTTATTTGCCATATAATTACTTCCATCATTCCTATACCCCCCCCCTATTATGTCAAAAAGCTTACCATCTTTGTCAGTCTCTCCATTGCTATATATAACCTCTCCACTAGGAAGCCCGATGTAGCTTGAGGATATTCTTGCTGAATTTTTATGTTGCCTCAGCATTTTTCCTATATTTGAAATAACTTTTTCCTTAGTATCCAATGAGGAGCTAGGAATATTATTTATTTCTATATTTAAAGCTTCAAGTGAAGATTGTGCCATATTGTTACCGTTTTGTATAATTAAATTTACTATCCTTAAATTATCTGTTTGTGATTGAATAATATTTTCTAATGAACTACTTTTATTTATTAATGTGTTGGTTATTCTAACTAATACTACAACACAGATTATAATAATAATCGCACATAATGCAATCTTTGTTTTTATATTTAATCTCATTGTTTTCCTTTATATATTAAATATTTAATAAATATTACTTATTTTAAAATCGTATTTTATAATAAAACTTATAATTTTTTATTCATAAATCTCCCCATATATGATGTAAATTTATTATTTTGATACTAAAAGAACACCTATTTGATTAGGTATTTTTTTATATCAAACTCTTATTTTCCTTACATATAAGCATTTTAGAAATATTAACTTTTGAAATAAACTCTATCTTACCCTAAATAAATTTAGAGTATATTTTAATTAAAAGCTAGGTTTTGGAGTATTAGTAGTCTGCGTAGGAAGCATAGGATATAAAATATCTGGCTTTTTACCTGTTAGAGATTCAAAAAATATTGCAATTTTTTTTGAATCTTCATCACTAATTTCATCTCCTAATTGAATATTTGCCATTTCTTTAATAGCATCTTTTATATCCCAATATTGCCCATTATGAAAATATGGCATTGTTTCTAATATATTTCTTAAAGTAGGTGTCTTAACCATACCATCTGCATTACCTTTAAATCCACCTACATTTGCAAACTTATATTCCTTTACTACACCTAGAAGTTGCATTGTTCCACCTAGGTTTATATCATTATGACAAGCAACACATCCCTTATCTATAAATATATTCAATCCTTCTTGTTCATCTTTACTTAGAGCTTTTGTATTACCTCTTAAAAAATCATCATACCTAGAGGGCGTAACTAAAGTTTTTTCAAAAGTAGCAATAGTATCAGCAATTAAATCAAAATCAATTTTTACATTATTACCATAAGCTTTTTTAAACTCTATTACATATTCAGGAATCGAAATGATTTTTTCTATTACTATTTTTGGATTAGCATTCATTTCTGCACTAGATTGTATAGGACCTTTTGCTTGATCTTTTAAGTGAGCACTTCTACCATCCCAAAATTGAGATGAATTAAACACAGAATTATATACTGTTGGTGAATTAATCAACATTGGATTCATAGTCCATTTATTTCCTATGGCTGCTGGAATGTTATCTGTTCCTCCTAATCCTAGATTATGACAAGTATTACAAGAAATTAGGTTTGAACTAGAAATTCTTGGGTCAAAATATAGTTTCTTTCCAAGCTCAATTTGCATTTTACTAATTCCATCTAATCCTGTTAATTTTTCTAGCTCTCTTCCTGTTGGAATTGGTTTTAATCCAGAATCTAGAGCCTTTTTTACAAGCTCATCACCCATAGAAGCAAATAACCCATTAATACATAAAACAATAAAAAATATCTTTTTTTTAATCATTAAACATCCTTAGAATTTTTGATTCTTGAATTATATAGTATTAACAATTTTTTTGATTATCTTATTAATTCTATTTTTTCAACTTTTTGTTCATAAATAATTTTTTTCTTATTCCATTCAGTAATATTACTCTTTTTTTGTATCTTAGAATCCATTTTATATGGCTTAGAAGATATAGTGTATTTACTAGAATTTGCAGTATTGATTTGTTTTTCTAAAATTTGCTTTTTTTCTTTATCTAAATATTTTTTAATTATTTTTCCATCTTTTCGAATTTCTAAAATATAATTTATAGTATTTGTTTTTGCATCAATTACTAAAGCCTCATTTTCTTTTAGAATCTTACTTGTATCAAGTATGGTATCTTGTGCTAATATGATAGATACTGCATATATGATTAATACTATCTTTTTTATTTATAAATCCTAATAATTTTGTTGTTATAATTTTAACTTATTTTATTAAATTTAAGGATTAATAATGAAAGAAATTATAACAATTTCAACACAAAATGCCCCACAAGCAATAGGTCCATATTCACAAGCAAAACAATTTGAGAATTTAATATTTGTATCAGGTCAGATTCCACTAAATAACAAAGGTGAATTTATAAAAGGAGATATTAAAGTTCAAACAAAACAAGTTTTAGAAAATCTATCAGCAGTATTAAAAGAAGCTAATTCAAGCCTTAATAATGTAATTAAAACTAGTGTTTTTCTTACAAACATGGATGATTTTATTGCAATGAATGAGGTATATGAAAGTTATTTTGGTGAAAATAAACCAGCAAGAAGCACTATTTGTGTAAAAGAGCTTCCTAGAAAAGCATTAGTCGAAATAGAATGTATCGCAGTTAGATTATGAGTTTTAAAGAGAGAAATTTCTCTCTTTAATTAAAGATTAATATGATAATTTAGCAAATACTATTAAATTATCACCTTTTCCATAGTTATTTTTATTATTGAAATAAACATATCCACCGCCAATATCTGTTTTCATAGTGTTGCCCTTCCAAGCTGTATATTTTAATATAGCTGAAAATTCTGTGTAATCACCGCCTGCAAGCATAATATCAATACCTAGTCTATTATTTATCAAATCAAATGAGCCAAATAAATATGCACTCCAATTATCTTTAGCAAAATAATTATTATTTAAAGCATTTGTCCAGCTACCATAGAATCTAGAATTATCATTTATATACCAAATACTTTCTCCACCAACAAAGTAGAATCCAAGCCCAAATTTAAGCCAATTACTATATTTAAATTCTTGATCTACCCATGCTAAAAAGCCAAAATCATCATTTAAAGTTAGATAATTTGGAGCATATTGAAACATAGCACGAAGTAATGTGCTTGACCTCCAATCTCTAGCAAAATCTATGATATAACCAAATTTTGTCCCAACTTGCACCAATATATCATTGCTATGTGCAACGCTATTGTTAAATAAAATATATGGGTCTAAAACAAAACCTGCTAGATTCATATTTAATCCACCAGCTACGACATTTCCTCCATTTTGACCTACAAAATTATTTCTTCCACCTGGGTGGTAAGCATACATAGTGCCTAATTCAGAACCTATCCTATTTGGTTGGTATCCTGTTGTTAGTATAGAATTAAAATAAGTAAGCCACAAATCCATTTTTTTTACTATTCTATTTTTATATAAATCCTTATAATTAAAGCCCACGCCTTGAATGCTATTTGCTAACCAATCAAATTCTAAGAAAGAAGCATCAAATCTACCACCAGATATTGACCAAGAATCACCAATATACCTTATAAATGCGTCTGAAACATCACCTGTATTTGGATATTTAGAGCTATTAAATCCAAGAAATAGGTTATTTTTTTTATTATCTAAAGCAGCCCAAGCTCCAGTAGCAGCTAATCCAACAGATAAGCCATAATCGAAATAAAAATTAGCTCCAGCTCTAGCAGTTAAACCAATAACAGAGTGATTTTTATTAGCTCCAATAAAGCCTTGATTATAAATTGCTCCTACATATCCATAACTATCTATTTTAATTTCAGTAGCATTTATATTTGATAACAATATGACACTTCCTAATAATATACTTGATTTAAGACTAAGTCTCATTAAAATTTTCTCCTCACATTAAATAATACTCAATTTTTGAGTGCGAATTTATATCATAATTTAAACAGATTGTAAATGACTTTTGACAATTAATTTCTAATTGTTTTTAGCTAGAATAAGTTATATAGTTTAACTATTTTATCAATGAAGAACTAGATGAAGATTTAGATGCTTTATATTTATATACTTAGCCTAGCTTCTAAGTAATAATTAGGTGAGGAGTATATGTTTATACTTAAATAAGCTAGGCTAAGTATATAAATATTTAAAAGGTTTTTTATAATTATTAAAAATTATCCTTAAATTTAAGACTAATATTTAAAAAATCATTCAAGTTATTAACCAATAAATCTACAATTTTCCCATCAAATTGCACATCTCTATTTTTAATCATATGATTTACTACTTCATCTATGCCCCATGCTTTTTTATAACATCTATCATGACTTAAAGCATCAAAAACATCTGCTACTGCTGTAATCCTCCCATATAAAGGAATATCTTCTCCTTTAAGTTTATTTGGATAACCATTTCCATTCCACCACTCGTGGTGAGTTAGTGCAACTTCTGCTGCAGTTTTTATAACTAGCTGGTTAGATACATTTAACATTTCAAAACCTTTTTGTGCGTGTGTTTTCATAACTTCAAATTCATTATTATCTAATTTTCCGGGTTTATGGAGGATAGAATCTGGGATTGCAAGTTTGCCTATATCATGCATTGGTGAGACTATTTTTAAAAGTTTAGCATCTCTTTCTTGTAGTCCATATAAACTTGCTAAAAGATATGAATATTCTGCTACTCTCCTTACATGGTTGCCTGTTTCTTGACTACGACCTTCACCAATTTGCCCCATAGTAAAAATTACTTCTTTTTGGATATTTTCTAATTCTTTTTGAGATTCATAATAATCTGTTAAACTATTTAACACACCTATCACTTCATCTGTATTACCATAAATATTTTTAATAACCATAAATGAAGCCTGAAGATATAATGTTTTACCTAGTCTATTTTTACAGGTTATCATTTGTCTTGCAAAACCTGTTTGTGCTAAATTTCTTTTTATTTGCTCTATTTGATTTTGATCTCCTAATAAAAATGAAATATGCCTACCTAAAATCTCATCTTTTTTATATTTAAAAACATCTACACAAGCATCATTGACATCTATAAAAATTTCTTTTTTAGTCTTTATGGTAGGGGAAGTCTTATTAATCAAATCTTCATATTCACTTATAATAAAATCTTTATCCATATTATCTCTATGCAACATATTTAGATTTTCGTGAAGTTTTCGCACTTCCATAGTTGTATCAGTTATATCATCCATTGCTACCATATATGCTATAATAGCTTTGTTATGGTTTGTTATTGGCAGTATTACAGATTTTGCATAAAGTATATCATTATCTTTTATTAAGATTTTTAATTTTCCACGCCAAGAATTATTATTCTCCATACTATATTTTACATCATCATTTTCTATATCATCTAATATGAATAATTCTTTGTAATTTTTACCTATAATTTCATTTTCGCTATATTGAGTGATATCTAAAAATCTATCATTTACTTTTATAATATTTTTTGAGTAGTTCATATAAATTATATAGGCAAATTTATCTAAAAATTCTTTATATTGATTTGCTAGATGCATTGCTTGTATATAATCTAAATTGATAGCCTGTGCTAAATTTATCATTATATTAAATGGGCTATCTTCTTTTAATTCATCAACAATTTTAATATCTCTTTTTGTATTAATTTGCTCTTCTGTAATGCTTTCTTTTAGTGTTATAAAGGTATTTGATAGGTTAAATATATGATTTCCATGATTATTATGATAAAACTCACCATAAGTAAAATGTCCAGCTGTTGGGGCAATATTATTTAGTGTGATTAATTTATAATCAAGTAGTGATTTTTGAAAATATTGATATCTTCCTGCACAATCATACAAAAATATAGAATCTATATCTTGTTTTATAAGCTTTGTTGATATCAAATCTACTCTTTGTTTTACACTATTAGGAGAACAAGTGCTAAATCTAACCTTAGTTCCCTCTTTAACTTCACCACTATATACTATTGAACCATCTGGCAATACATTTTTTGGAACTCTTGCTATTGATAGATTTTTTACTTTGAAAGTTATTGGGAATTGCATACCTGAATTAGGAAGATTATTTGCTACATATTCTCCTAAATATTTTCTATAAATTTCTATTGTTGGAATGTTATTTATACTTTTTACAACGCAACCCTGTGATTGTGTAACTATCAACTCAATTCCAATTCCACTCCATTCAAATATATAATCACTATTTACTTGCAAACTAGAAGAATCTAATGCAGCTATACTTAATATTTTGCCATTAACTCCACTTTTATCTCCTACAAAAGTATTTTTATAACTTAAATGAGAGCTATTATTATCTGTAATACTACTATTTCCACCTGTTATACTTAAGTTTGGATATTTTTTATATATTTGACTAAGCATATTTTGATAATTAGAATTTAAATAATCATTAAAAATGATTAAAAGTTTAGTGTTATCTTTAATAAAACTTTCTATGATTTCTTTATTTATATCTTGTTTATTAGAATTATCAAAGCTAATACTTCTAACGATAGTTTCTTTAAAAGTGCTAACACAAATCACAATATCATTTTTTACTATTTCTCCATCAAAAATAGCACCAAATGAACTAGTTAAGATTATTTCTGCTTGTGGTAGTATAGATGTGATTTTTTTAATAACATTATTTGCAACTTCTTTATCTGTTACTCCACAAAATATCTGAATAAGAATGCTAGTTTCTTGTTTTAAATCTTTTAATTTTGCTAAATTATCACTATTGTAGGTGAAGCTTAAAGTTTTCACTGAAATACTCCTTGGCTTCCCCCCCCCCCCCCGATAAAATGCAAAATATAAATGCAAAATATATTTATATTTAATTTTTTAAAATTAAATATAAATATTAATATTTTAACGAAGAGGGAGGAAAATTCTCAATTTTTACAATATATTCATTTTTATTGAGGTATTATACAACAAAACTTATTATAAAAATTTAAAAAATTCTTATAAATTATAAATTATTTTATAAAATCAATTAGCTATTTTTTGATTTTACTTAAAAAATTTATTAATCTAGCACTCTTAGGGTTAGCAAAAAAATCATTTCCATTGTTTTGTTCAATGATTTGACCATTTTCCATAAAAATTGCTCTAGTTGCAATATCTCTAGCAAAACCCATTTCGTGTGTTACGCAAACCATAGTCATACCTTTATTTGCTAACTCCTTAATTAAATCTAAGACTTCACCTACCATTTCAGGGTCTAATGCAGATGTAGGTTCATCAAATAGTAATATTTCTGGGTCATTCATCAATGCTCTTATTATTGCTACTCTTTGTTTTTGACCACCTGAAAGCCTACTAGGATATTCATTTTGTTTATCTTTTAGCCCAATTTGAGATAAAAAATTGATAGCCTTATTTACTGCTTCTTCCTTAGTGTATTTTTTTAAAATTACAGGAGCTAGGGTTAGGTTATCAAGCACATTTAAATTATTAAATAAATTAAAATGTTGAAACACCATTCCCATTTTTACTCTAGCTTTATCGAGATTCCACTTAAATTTAGAATCTAATTCTTGAACTGCTAAGGTTTGTTTTGCCTTAGGGAGATTCATTAATTCATCATATAAATTTATATCAATATTTGATATTCTTTTATCATCTAACCATATCTCACCACTTGTAGGGACTTCAAGAAGATTCATACATCTAAGTAAAGTGCTTTTCCCGCTTCCACTAGGTCCTAATAAAACTATATGCTCTCCTTTAAATATTTCTAAATTAATAGAATCTAATACTAATTTTTCATTAAATATCTTTTTTAGATTCTTAATTTCTATCACTTTCACGAAGTTTCCTTTCAAGTTTTTTAACAAAATAACTAGCAATTAAAACTAAAACTAAATATGATATTGCAAGGAATAAATAAGGAATCATATATTCATAACTAGAACTTCCTATGGTTTTAAAAGCATAGGTTAAGTCGTGAACCGTTATATAGTTTGCTATAGAGGTTTCTTTAAGCAAAGTTATAAATTCATTGCCAAGTGAGGGTAGGGCATTTTTTAAGCTTTGAGGAAATACAATAAACCTCATAGTTTGTTTATGATTTAACCCCAAAGCTCTTGCTGCTTCATTTTGACCTATATCTACACTTAAAATTCCACTTCTCATAATCTCACTTACATAAGCTCCACTATTTAATCCAAAAATTATTATTGCTACAAATAATGCGTTAATACCGCCTAGACCAAAAAGTGGTAAAATCACAAAATAAATAAATAATAATTGCACAACAATAGGTGTTCCTCTAAAAAATCCGACATAAGACTTTATTATAGGAGTTAAAATCTTATCAAATAACTTATATTCTTTTTTAGTTAGTAAAATTGCAATGAAAGTTCCTATTATAAGACCAATGCTTAATGCTAGGATTGATAAAATTATAGTAGTACCTAAACCCTCAAGAACTAGCTTATATCCTCCTTTTATTATAAATTGATTATAAAAAATATCTAATTTTGTATCCAAAATAATCCTTTATTTTTTGTAAATAACAATTTTATCACTTACTTTAGATTATAATCTAACATAACTTTTTGCCTAGATATTGAAGCATCTTTTAGATTCCTAACCCCTTCTTTAAGAAATTTTTTAATATCCTCATTTGTATATACATTATGATTATACGCTACTACACATATTTCATCATTTTCTTTTAAAAATCTATTTTCAGCAAGTGGGGTATAACTAGTTGCTCCTATTGCCATAAGTATATTTTTAGGATAATTACATTGTTCAAAAAAAATGCTTAAATTTTCTAAAACAGAATGATCTTCTTGTGTATTTAGTTTTTTTATTATCCAATCAATTAATTTTTGATTAAAATAACTATAATTTATAACCTTAGTATTATTACCATATTGGTGGATATCGCTTTCTGTAAGTAAAAATGAAGTAAGAGAATAATTATCACAGATTCCATTAATATTTAAATTATCTATTAATATTTTTTCACCACAACCCTTTGAGGCAGTAGAAAAATTCTTTTTTTCACTAAGTTTTTTTGCATTTTTATTATTGCGAATAGATGCATCATTAAAAGCCATAAAATACTTTGGAATAATATTTTTTATTATTTTGTTTTCATATATTATATGAAATTCTATTGCTATTTCAGCCTCTGCTTGAATATTAAAATTACTAGGAATGATTAATTTAGCATTATCAATGCAGAATCTTCCTAAATATCCGTTATTATTTGGAATATAAAATGGAAAAATACCTTTTGGAGCTCCTTCTTCATCACTAGCTATATTAGCAAAGTCATTTGCTTCTCCTGCTTGTTTTAAATGATTTGCAAAATTACCTGCAATTCCAAACCCTAAATAATTTTTCATAATTTAACTCCTAAAATTTAGAACCTCTAAACTTATTTTTTATATTTCAAAGCTTTATTTAAAAAAGAATGAAATTTTACTCTAAAATTTAAAGTTATATTTTTAAATTAAATTTTTAATAGATGTCATTTTTATTAAAAATATTATTTTTAGATTTTAAGGATTATTTATGAGTAGAAAAAAAGGAAATATAGCAGAGGATTTAGCAAAAAATTATTTAATAGATAATGGTTTTAAAATAATAGATAGAAATTATTATACAAAATATGGCGAAATTGATATTATTGCAATCAAAGATTCTATATACCATTTTATAGAAGTAAAAAGTGGAAAAAATTTTGAACCATTACAAAATGTAACTAACAAAAAACTAGAAAAAATAATAAACTCTATCTATATGTATCTTTCTAATAATGAGCTTGATGTGTTATTTTGCATTGATATAGTAGTAATTAAGAATGGTAAAATAGATTTTATTAGCAATGTAAGTGTATAAAAAATAATTTTATTTATGTTACAATCCAAACTTTAAATAATTAAACCTTGATTTAAGGAGAAAACAATGGGTAAATATATGGAGCTTAACAATGATAATTTTGATAGTATTACAAATAAAGGAGTTTCTCTTGTAGATTTTTGGGCTCCTTGGTGTGGTCCTTGTAGGATGTTAAATCCTATTATTGATAAATTAGTAGATGAATTTGAAGGCAAAGCTAATATATGCAAAATTAATGCTGACGAGGAAAAAGATTTAGTTACTAGATTTGGTATAAGCTCTGTTCCTACAATTTTATTTATAAAAGATGGTGAGATAGTTCAACAAATGATTGGTGCTACTTCAGAACAAGCTTTAAGAGATAAAATTAATTCATTATTATAATTAATTATAATTATTGAGATTTTCAATCTTAACACCATTTTTTGCTACGCTTTTTATGGCGATAGTATTTTTTTATTTTCAATACTCTTATACAAAATTAAAGATTATTGATTTTAGTGATGTAGTTTTTTATGGTAAAGATTATATTTTTTCTCCTTCAGAGAAAGAATATATTATTATTTTATATAATTCTAAATCTAGTAATTTTTTAGATATTGCAAAAAAAGTTCCAAATGATAGTAATTTAAAGATACTAGCAATCGATTATTATCAAAACACAAAGCAAGAAATTATTAATAACATAATACCTCTTAGTGCAGGTATAAACACTCTTTTAAAATTTAATAGAATTTTTAGGATAGATAAAATACCTATGTATTTTAAAATTAAACAAAAAAATGCATATAAATTTACGCAAGATAGCAAGATGTTAGAAATCAATTAATATGATTGAAAATTTAATTTATTTAATATTATATATTCAAAAGGAGAATTCTTTATGATTAGTTTGGCAATTATTGGTGGAGGACCTGCAGGTCTTTCAGCTGGTTTATATGCTACTAGGGGTGGTATTAAAGATGTGGTATTATTTGAAAGAGGTATGCCCGGAGGGCAAATTATAAATAGCAGTGAGATAGAAAATTATCCGGGTGTTAAAGAGGTTGTTAGCGGAATCGATTTTATGGAACCTTGGCAAGAGCAGTGTTTTAGATTTGGATTAATTCATAATATGAATGAAGTTATTAGAGTTTCTAAAAATGGTAAATACTTTGATATATTATTAGCAGATGGAAAAATAGAACAAGCAAAATCTGTTATAGTATGTACGGGAGGAACTCCAAGACGTTCTGGTATAAAAGGTGAAACAGAATTTTGGGGTAAAGGAGTAAGTGTTTGTGCAACCTGTGATGGATTTTTCTATAAAAATAAAGATGTGGCTGTTTTAGGAGGTGGTGATACAGCATTAGAAGAAGCAATATATCTAACTAGAATGTGCAATAAAGTATATTTAATCCATAGAAGAAATGAGTTTCGTGCAGCACCTATAACCATTGAGCATGTAAAAAATAATCCAAAAATAGAAGTTGTAACACCAAATATTATTGATGAGATAATAGGTAGTAATAGTGTAAATGCTATAAAGGTAACAAATATAGATACGAAAGAAAGTAAAGATATAAAAGTTGATGGATTATTTGTATTTGTTGGTTATGATGTCAATACTAGCGTTTTAATGCAAGAAAATAATCAGCCTCTATGTGATTTAACTAGTTCTGGTCACGTTAAAGTTGATTTAAATATGAAAACTTCAATAGAAGGGCTGTTTGCAGCAGGCGATTTAAGAGAAAGTGCATTAAAACAAGTTGTTATTGCAGCAGGTGATGGTGCGGTGGCAGCATTAAATGCAATAGAATATCTAGAATCTACAAAATAGAAGGTTAGTTATGATAAAAGTTGGAATTTTTGGTGCAACAGGAAGAATTGGTAAGCTTTTAATTGAGGCTTTATTTAATGATAATGAAGCTAAGCTTTTTTGTGTGTTTGTTAGAAATGAACTTCAATATTCGATACCAAAAGGAGTTTTAGTAACAAATGATATAAAGGTTTTTTTAGAATCTAGTGATTTAATTATTGACTTTTCTTCTCCAGAAGCAACACAAATTCTACTAGATTGTGCTATTGATGAATGTAATAAGCCAATAGTTATAGGAACTACAGGTTTAAATGATATGCAAAAAGACTTATTAGTAGCAGCATCTCTTAAAATGCCAATACTCTATTCTTCAAATATGTCTCGTGGAATTGTAGTATTAAATAATATTAGTAAGATTGTTTCTAATGTTTTAAGAGATAGTGATATTGAGATTACTGAAATTCATCACAAACATAAAAAAGATTCCCCATCTGGCACAGCACTTAGCATAGCAAACAATGTAGCTAAAGCAAGGGGATTGGATATTTCTAAAGTTAGAGTTAGCGGAAGAGATGGTATTATTGGAGAGAGAAGTAAAGATGAAATAGCAGTAATGTCTCTTCGTGGTGGTGATGTAGTAGGTAAGCACACCGTTGGCTTTTATATGGATGGAGAATATATTGAAATCACTCATAATGCAACAAGCAGAATGACTTTTGCAAAAGGTGCGATAAATATTGGCAAATGGCTAATAAATCAAAAAAATGGATTATATAATATAGAAGATGCTCTAACTCTATAAAGGTGGTTATTATGGAATCTTGGAATGAGAAATGTGCTGTTGTAGGTGTTTTTAATTCAGAGCGTTCAGCTGCACTTTGTTATTACTCATTATTTGCAATGCAACATAGAGGACAAGAATCTAGTGGAATCTCAACTTCAAATGGCTGCGATATTTCCACTATCAAAGGAGAGGGTTTAGTTACTAGTGTATTTAAAAATGGAATAGAAAACCTAGTTGGAAAAGCAAGTATAGGTCATAATAGATATTCTACTGCTGGGGAAGATTCTAAATGTGATGTTCAGCCTATTTCTGCTAGATATTCTTTAGGACAAATTGCAATAGCACATAATGGGAACTTAGTTAATGCAAAAGAGTTACGTGATAACCTAATTTCAAAAGGTGCAATTTTTCAAAGCTATTTAGATACAGAAAATTTAATTCATCTAATAGCACAAAGCAAAGCTGCAAAATTAAAAGATAGAATAATTGAAGCACTAGGGATAATTAAAGGTGCTTATTCTTTTGTTTTTTTAAGTAGGGGTAAGCTGTTTGCCATAAGAGATCCATTTGGGTTTCGACCTCTATCATTAGGCGAAATAATTAATGATGATGGAAGTAAAGGATATATAGTTGCAAGCGAAACTTGTGCATTTGATTTAATAAATGCAAAATATATTAGAGATATAAATCCAGGTGAAATGCTAATTTTTAGTATAAAAGATAATGAAGTTTTAATTGATAGTATTGAAGTTTTTAAACAAGAGCCAAAAAAATGTATATTTGAATTTGTGTATTTTTCGCGTCCAGATAGCTTTGTATTTAATAAATGTGTATATGAAGTTAGAAAAAATATGGGAATTGAACTTGCAAAAGAGTATAAAATAAAGGCAGATTTAGTTATCCCTGTGCCAGATAGTGGGGTTATTTCTGCTATTGGATATTCTCAAGAAAGCAAAATTCCATTTGAACTAGGCATTGTTAGAAATCACTATATTGGACGCACATTTATCGAGCCAACGCAATCAATGAGGGAGTTAAAAGTAAAATTAAAACTTAATCCAATAAAAGAAATTATACAAAATAAAGATATTATAGTAATTGATGATAGTATAGTTCGTGGAACTACAAGCAAGCAAATAATAAGCATTTTGCGTAAGGTTGGAGCTAAAAAGATTCATTTAATCATAGCTTCTCCACAGACTATTTCACCTTGTTATTATGGAGTTGATACACCAAATACTTCAGAACTAATATCTTCTAAAAAAAATATTGAAGAAGTAAGAGAATTTATTGATGCAGATTCCTTGTATTTTTTATCACTTGAGGGATTATATAAGAGTATAGGCGATGAGGCTAAAAATGGTATAGGGTATTGTAAAGCTTGCTTTGATAAAGAATATGTTATATAGGGTTAATATGAAGCAGATACTCACAGTAGGAAGATATTTTAAATCAAAATATAAACAAAGAGTTAGAAAAATACCAATTTCATTACAAGGTTTTACTTGCCCAAATATTGATGGCAGTGTTGCAAAAGGTGGTTGCACATATTGTAAAAATGAGACATTTTCTCCATCATTGCAAAATTTACCAAAGACAAATATAACTATGAATTTTCAGTTAAAAGAAAATACTATTATAAATGAACAATTAGAAACATTAAAAAATCAATTTAATATGCACTCAAGCCATCATAAAGATAAATTTGATACCAATAAATATATGGTTTATTTTCAATCTTTTAGTAATACTTATGCTCCATATAATACTCTAAAAACTTTATATGATGAAGCTTTGAGACTTCAAAATGTAATTGGATTATCTATTGGAACTAGGACAGATTGTGTAGAGGATAATGTATTAGAATTATTAGGAGAATATGTCAAAAATGGAAAAGAAATTTGGCTTGAATATGGGATTCAGTCAATTTTTAATTCTACATTGAAGCTAATTAATAGAGGACATGGTATAGAGGGAGCTAAAGAATTGGTAGCTAAAACTAGATCTTATGGCATTAAAGTATGTGTTCATTTGATTTATGGATTACCAAAAGAAGATTCTAATATGATGCTAGAATCATTAAATGAAGTGATAAGCTGGGGTATTGATGGAATTAAGATTCACCCACTTTATATTGTAAAAGATACTATTATGGAAAAAATGTATGATGTAGGTAAATATACTCCAATTACCTTACAAGAATACACTGATTTGATAGTAAAATCTTTACAAATAATGCCAAATAATATTGTAGTGCAGAGAATTTCAGCTGGAGCACACGATGATAGTCTCGTTGCACCACTTTGGTGTTTTGATAAAAATATACAAATGTCCTATATTAGAGAAAAATTACTTCAAGCAAAGATTGTTTATTAATGCAAATTTATGCAATAAGCCATAATGAACTAACACCATATAATAAACTTCCAGATATGCTTGATATTGCACTTAAAAGTGGTGTTAGTATTTTTCAATTTAGAGATAAAAATTTAAATGATAATGCTATTTTTAACTTATGTTGTGAATTAGGTGAAATTTGCAGTAAAAACAATGCTTCATTTATAATTAATGATAGAATAAATCTTGCTCTTAGACTTCAAGATAGCAAAATATCTTGTGGGCTTCATCTAGGAAAAGGTGATTTAAATATGCCTTTTTATGATATTTGTTCTATATTTAAAGGGAATATTGGGGTTTCTTGCTATGGTGATATAAGTAAAGCTTTAGAATATCAAAATTTAGGGGCTGATTATGTTGCCTTTGGTAGTATCTTTCAAAGTCCAACAAAAACAAAATCTATTGTTATAGGATATGAAATATTAAAAGAAGCAAGAAGCAAATTAGATATTAAAATATGTGCTATTGGTGGGATAAATGCCTCTAATGTAAGGTTTATAAAAAATATAGATATGATAGCTATGATAAGCTCAATTTGGATAGGAGATATAAAAGAAAATATATATAAAATTAAAAATATAATATATGAAAATAAATTATAATATAATTTATTTTTGAAGTTTTTTCAATGCTTCTTTAATAATTTCTTCTGTATTATTAGATTCTATATTTTCTAATGCTTTTAAAATATCTGTATTTTTAAACCCAAGAATCTCCATAGCATTTATTGCATCTCTTTTGTTGCTAGATAAATTACTATCATCCACCACTATTTTACCACTTATCTCAACAATAATTCTCTTTGCCATTTTCTCGCCAATGCCAGGAACTTTTTTAAGAGTATTAAAATCATTACTATTTGCTATACTAATAAATTCATTTGGATTAAATGAACTACAAATACTAATAGCCACCTTTGGTCCTATGCCATTTATTTTTATTAGATTATCAAATAAGTTTTTTTCATCTTTGTCTAAAAATCCATATAAATTTATACTATCTTCTCGAATTATTTGAGTAATTAATAAAGTATCATTTTCTTTTATCTTAGAAATTGATTTTAAAGACATATTTATCTCATAAATTACTCCATTTACATTAAATAATACATTAGAAATATTTTTTTGATACACATTTCCAATAAGTCCTGCTATCATATTTAACCTCTCAAATAAAAATTTTTAGAATCCTTGATTCTTAATCTTTTTTTCATTATTTTTAAAGATTTTTTGATGAATGATTTTTTTTTCTTCGACATTAAAATAATATCTTCCTATACCTTTTATAATAGTCGTTGTTTGTGATAATTTAGGAATAACTAATTCAAAAATAATATCATTATATTTCAACCAACCATCTTTACATAGAAATTCTGCATCAAAAATAGTTTTTTGATAGTCTTTTATCGTATTAGTAATGTAGTTTTTATCTTTAGATATTTTTAATATTTCTTTTTTATTGATTTTTATAGATTCTACTATTTGTAAAAATATATTGTAATTTTTTAATATATAGCTTGGTATTTGTTTATCATTTTTATTATTTTCATCTATTTGATTTTTGAGATTTTTTGCAGTTTGTTGGTATTTGTTATATTTATATATAAGTGTATTTAGCTTTAAAGATAGCTCTTTTTCTTTTAATATTTGAGTATCTAAATCTTTTAGTAGCTGTTCTATTCTTTTTTTATTACTTTTATTTGCAAGTGGAGTGAAGGTTATTTTATTACCTCCACCTTTTAGTGTATCAATTATCAATTTATTTGCAAATCTTATATTAGTATTAGAATAAAGCTCTAATATATTTATATTATTAGATTCTATTTCTCCACCATTTGCTTTTAATATTTCTAAATCATCACTTATAATATTACCTCCATCAAGGCTATTAATTTTGGCAAATGATGACACTAAATTTCCCTTATGCACATTAATATTTGCATTATCTGCAATAATAGTGCTTTGTTTATGTGTTTGTCCTTTTATATTAAGCTCTCTTGCATATATACTTGTATTTGTAGCAATATTACCATTAACATTAACTTTATTTGCCCTTATTGTTACTCCATTTTTTATTGCATCTTCAAGCTCATTTTTTGCAACTATTGTTAGTTTTGTATCACTATCTAAATCTCCTACAAAATTATAATTGTCTTTAATTTCTATATTTTGCAAACTTAACTCATTACAAAATGAAAAATTATTATTCTCAAATATTATAAATCCACTTTTTTTAGCTATATATTTATTTAATAAATCCTCTTGTATCTCTTTAATATTTTCACCAAATGAAGGAGGATTTGAAGTTTTTTCCTTGGGAATTATATATTCTCCTCTTAGATTCCTACCAGACTTGCCGTTACTTGCAAGATAAAATTTACAAATTAATTCATTTTCTTTTACACATATAATATTTTTTTTAGCTATATCAACCTCTTTTATACTAAAGATCAATTTAGAATCTTTGGAGTCTATAAAGTTTTTCGCACTAGATAAAGTAAAATTATTAGATTCTTCTATTGGAGATTTCATAGTTTTTATATATTCTAAAAGTGCATTTTTTTCTTTATCTAATTCTTTTAATAATATTTTATTTTTCAGTTTAAATGAATTGATTTTAGTTACTAAAGCTTCAAATTCACTTATATTTTTTGGTGGAATAAAACCTTTTAAAAAAACTATATCTAAACTTTGTGCATTATCTTTTATTTCTAAACTAAACTTGTTATCTTCATTTGATACTTTATGAATTACAATATCATAAGTTTGTTTAAAAATATTTTCTTTATTCTCAAACAAAGTATCATTTATTAAATTATTTTTCAATGATTGAAAAGTAGTAGAATCCTTACTTTTAACAAAAGTTTTATAACTAACAATTGCAATTTCTAAATTTTGCGATGGAGTATTTATCTTAAGACTTATATTATCAAGCAATTCAGGGATGTTTTCAATATCCTTAATTAGTTTTGTTTGTTGCAAAATTTTTCCTTAACATTATTTATTGTAGAATCTATTTTTAAAATTTTAATATCAAAGGGCTTAAAAAATTGTTTAAAAAAGCTTTTTTAACAAATAGCAGTGGAATCTTATGTTCCCGTATATTTGGCTTTATTAGAGATTTATCAATGGCTTTAGTTTTAGGTGCTGGAGTTTATAGTGATATTTTTTTTGTTGCCTTTAAATTTCCAAATTTATTTAGGAGGGTCTTTTCTGAAGGAGCTTTTACTCAAAGCTTTCTACCAAGTTTTATTAGTGTTAAAAAAAAAGCTCAATTTAGCGTTGCAATATTTTTAATATTTTTTATTTTTCTAGTTTTTTTTAGTATTTTAGTTTGTATTTTTAATGGATTTTTTACAAAAATTTTAGCCTATGGATTTAATGATGAGACTATAAAACTTGCAAAGCCAATTGTTGCTATAAATTTTTGGTATTTATGTTTAATTTTTTGTGTAAATTTTTTTAGCTCTCTTTTACAATATAGAGATAATTTTTGGGTTAGTGCGTATAATACAGCACTTTTAAATATTACAATGATAGTAGCATTATTTATAGCAAAGGATAAAGATACCTATGTAATAGTGTATTTTTTGAGTTATAGTGTATTAATTGGTGGAATCTTACAAATTTTACTGCATTGCTATTCATTATATAAGTTAAAATTTATAAAGCTTTTTATTTTAGGATTTAGGGAATTATATTTAATTATAAAATATAAAGATAAATTAAAAATCAATAATATTAAAAAAGATATTATAAGTTTTTTCGCTCAATTTTTCCCTGCACTATTAGGTAGCTCTACTGCACAGATAGCCTCATTTATCGATACACTCTTAGCTTCATTTTTAATAAGTGGTTCAGTTTCATATTTATATTATGCAAATAGAATCTTTCAGCTTCCACTTGCACTTTTTGCCATAGCTATTAGCACAGCATTGTTTCCTATGGTTGCTAAAATGATAAATAATTCTAATGAATTTGAAGCATTAAAATTATTAAAAAATGCCTTTTTTATACTTTTATTTAGCCTTAGTATTTGTGTTGTTGGTGGGATTGCCTTAAAAAATGAAATAATTTATTTGTTATTTGAAAGAGGTAAATTTTTAAGAAAAGATACTCTTGAAGTTGCAAATATATTTGTAGCATATTTAATAGGGCTTTTACCTTTCGGATTAGCTAGGATTTTTTCTTTGTGGTTATATTCTTATAAAAAACAAGCCTTGGCAGCAAAAATTTCTGCAATATCTTTAATATGTGGGGTTGTATTTTCATTAATCTTAATGAAACCTTTTGGTGCATTAGGATTAGCACTTTCATCTTCTATTGCTGGTTTTATTTTATTTATCCTTACAATTTTTTATTTTGGGATAAAAAAGTTTAAAATTATTATTAATAATAAAAAAATGTTAATTTTACTTATAGTTATTCTTTTTGTAGAATATATTATTTTGTATTTTTTAAAACATTTTATTAATTTTGGGGGATTTTATGTTCATATTTGATAGTGTGAAAAAGAAAAAAGTAAAGTTTGAATCAATCATTCCAAATGAAGTTAGAATCTATCTTTGTGGTCCAACAGTTTATGATAATGCACATTTAGGACATGCTAGAAGTGCTATTACATTTGATTTACTTAGAAGAGTATTAAGTGCTAATTCATATAAAGTAATGTTTGTTAGAAATTTTACAGATATTGATGATAAGATTATTCAAAAATGCAAAGAAAGCTCTAAAGATATTAATGAAATAACCCAAACTTATATTAAAAATTATTTAGATGATATGGAGGCATTAGGAGTTAAGAGGGCAAATTTAGAGCCAAAAGTAAGCCAAAATTTAGATGCTATTTTTGCAATGATTAAAAAATTACTAGACTCTTCTAAAGCTTATGTAGCTAAAAATGGAGATATTTATATGAATGTTAATAAAGATTCTAAATATGGTAGTTTATCTGGTAGGACTAATATAGAATCTTTTAGTAGAATTAATGAGAATGAGTATAAAAAAGATATTAGAGATTTTGCATTATGGAAGATAATTGATAATGAAATAGCCTATGATTCACCATTTGGTAGAGGTCGTCCGGGTTGGCATATAGAGTGTAGTGCAATGATTGATAAACACTTATCATACAAAAATGAAAAATTTTCTATTGATATTCACGCTGGTGGCAGCGATTTATTATTTCCTCATCATGAAAATGAAGCTTCTCAAAGCCGTTGTGCTAATAATATTGAATTATCAAAATATTGGATTCATAATGGATTTGTAAATATAAATGGTGAGAAAATGAGCAAAAGTTTAGGAAATAGCTTTTTTATTAAAGACGCATTAAAAATTTATGATGGTGAGATTTTAAGATTTTACTTACTTAATACTCATTATCGTGCTCCACTTCATTTTTCAAATGAAGATTTATTGCAGAGTAAAAAAAGATTAGACAAAATTTATAGATTTAAAAAAAGATTAGAGCAGGTAAATATCACTGAAAATATTATAGATTCTAATTTTAAAGAAGAGTTTTTACAAGCATTAAATGATGATATGAATATTTCAATTGCTCTTAGTATTGTAGATTCTATGATTTCTACTTATAATGAAATGCTAGATAAGAATCCAAAAGATAATCTTATAAAACAAAAAGCAATATCAAATATAATATTAATAAATGAAGTTTTAGGAGTTGGACATAAGAATGCAATAGATTATTTTCATTTAGGTGTAAATGATAAGATGAAAAAATACATTAATGAGCAAATAGAGTTAAGAAATCAAGCAAAAAGAAATAAAGATTACGCCTTAAGTGATAAAATTAGAGATGAATTAAAATCTAAAAATATATTTTTATTAGACACAAAAGATGGAGTAGTTTGGGAGTATCGCCAACAATAAAAGTTTTATTTAAAATTAAAGTATTTTTAAATACAATCCTAAGTTTCAATTTAATATTAAGGTGTAATTAATGAAAAAAGGAATCCACCCAGAATATATACCTTGTAAGGTTACTTGTGTTACAAGTGGAAAAACAATTGAGGTTTTAAGCAATAAAAGTGAATTAAAAATTGATATTTCATCATTTTGCCATCCATTTTATACAGGTAGTGATAAAATTACTGATAGTGCAGGAAGAGTAGAGAAATTTAAACAAAAATATAAAATGAAGTAATTTTGCTATATCTACTTGCAGCTCCAATAGGAAATATTTCTGATATTAGTATTAGGGCGTTAGAAATACTAGAATCTTGCAAAGAGATTCTATGTGAAGATACTAGGGTTACAAAAAAACTAATAAATCTTTTATATTCAAGAGGTTATATTAAGAAAATAGATTTTAATTATACTTCGCTTCACTCACATAATGAAATTTCTAGGATTTATGCTTTACCAAAGGACTATTTTCTAAATGATGTAATTTATATGAGCGATGCAGGAACTCCTTGCATTAGTGACCCGGGTGTAAAGCTAATTCAATTTATGCAACAAAATAAACTTCCATATACCATATTGCCTGGTGCTAATAGTGCAATTTCTGCAATGGCATTAAGTGGATTTGAAGGTGGGTTTAGATTCTTAGAATTTATTCCACATAAGCTTCAAGATAGAATTAAATTCATAAATTTTGCATTAGATTCCACTCTTAATACAATTTTTTTTGAATCTACGCATAGAATCTTGGATACTATGGAATTATTAAATAAATTTTCTCCACAAAGAAGGATATTTCTTGTAAAAGAAATGACAAAATTACACGAGAAATTTTATTTTGGCAGTGTTAATGAAGTATATAGTGAACTTAAAAATAAAAATATTAATGGGGAATGGGTAGTTATTGTTTCTAGTGGAAAAATAAAGCAAAAAAGCTTAAATATTAATGATATTAATGAATTATCTTTACCACCAAAAATAAAAGCTAAATTATATTCAAAACTTACAGATAAGAGCATACAAGATTGTTATAACGAAATTATCAATAAAACAAATGAAAGAAAATAAATTAATAATTTTTGGTAAGCAAACCTGCTTATACGTTTTAGATAGTCATAGTGATATTATTGAAGAGATATATTTTTGCAAAGAAATAAATAAAATTTTATTTAATAAATTTGCAAAATTAAATAAGCCAATTATAAAATTAGATTCTAAAAAGATGCAAGCTTTAGCTAAAGGTGGCAATCATCAAGGATTTATATTAAAAGTTAATTTAATAAAATCTAGCTTTAATTTTTTAAAAGATTCTAGTAAAATAATAGTTCTTGTTGGGATAAGTGATATAGGCAATATTGGTTCAATATTCCGCTCAGCCTATGCTTTTGGAGTGGATTTAATAATCTCTACAAATTCATTTAATGAAAGTGGGGTGGCAAGAACTAGCAGTGGCGCATTCTTTGATATGCCATATATTATTTATAAAAACTCTTTAAGTCTAATAAATGAGCTTAAATTAGGAGGTTTTAGCATTTTTGGTTCTGATATGAAAGGTAAAGATATATTAGATTTACCAAATTTAGGTAATAAAAAATGGGCATTATTTTTAGGAAATGAGGGTGAGGGTCTATCAAATAGACTTTTAGCTAAAATGGACTTAGTTTTATCAATTAGTATGAAAAATTTTAATTCTTTAAATGTATCTGTTGCAGCAGGAATTTTAATGTATAGGATGGTTAGAAAATGAAATGTATTGATGAGTTAAAGAGTATAGGTATTGACAAAATAAGTACTAGAACGAGAATTACACAAGACAAGATAAAAAATATTGTTGAATGTGAATTTAATAGTTTTGATAACACCAGAGCAAAAGGATTTATTCAAATTATACAAAGAGAATTTAATATTGATATGAGTGAATGGACTAGTGCGTATGAAGAATATCATAAACAAAATGAGTTAAAACAAGATGAAATTAAAGAAGATTCTAGCCAAGATAATATTAACAATAAAATTAGTATTCCAATTGATAGCAGTAAAAAAGATACTTTATACCCAAAATTAGTGATTTTATTATTCATTTTAATATTATTATTTGTTTTATATTTTGCATATAATAATTTTTTATTAAGCAAAGCTAAAAAAATATCCCCCGCAACTAATAATTTAGACAATAAAGAAGTTTTTTATGAAAATAAAGAATATAGTGATGATAATTCTACTTTAGAAAATAATTCTACTATTGTTGATAATAACTCTAATTTAGTAAATAATGATGAGATTGAGAATGAAATAGAAAATACTCTACAAAAAGAAGATAACCTAATGGATAATGCTAATAAAGATGATAAAGAAGAAACTTCTAATGATAACCTTAATATTGCAGAATCTAATATAATAAATACTAATGAAATTACAATAATTCCAAAAGAGCCTCTTTGGATAGGTGTAATTGACTTACAAACATATAAGAAAAAACAAATCTCAACATCGGATAAATATACAATAAAATTAGATGAAAATAAAATAATAAGGACAGGTCATAGCTATTTTGATTTAAAAGGAAATAATATATCAAAACAATATATCGGTGGTGATAATAAATATTTCTTATATACCGACCAAAGTGGATTTAAAGAAATAAGCAAACAGGAATTTTTAGAATTAAATAGAGGTGAAGAGTGGTAAGAATATTCATATTTGCATTATTATTTGTAATAGTATATGCTGAAAATAATCTAAGTGCCATAGACACTAAAGTTATTAACCTAATAGGTGAAAATTCTTATATTAGAAATAAAAGTTTTATTAATAAACTATTCTCATCAAAAGATAGTTTCTATAAAAATGGAAATCTTGATATATACAAAGTTATTTCTACGCTAAAAAATAATGGATTATTAAAGTTAAAATTTAAAGCTCCACAGGAATTTAATGCAATATTTATTGCTCAAACTAGCCCAATATTTTTACTTAAAGCAATAAATCAGAGTTTATCTTATATGGGATATTCTTATTGGCTTCCAAGTGAAGTAGAATATATAGAAGATATATCAAAAATAAAAATATCTTTAACTACAGAACATATAATAGATCCGTTAATAATGCTAAATGAACTTGCTAAAAGTGGATTTGCTAGTATAAATATTGCTCAAAATACCCAAAATGAATGGGAATATAATTTAGTATTAACAGATTCTAAAATACCAGATTCTACTTTTATAGCAAATGGAAATAGCCTAGATATTTCTGAGGTTACAGGACAATATTGGTTAGAAGTTGGAGCTAAGGGTAGATTAGAAGTATCAACTCTAAATAATAAGTCTTTTAATCCTAAGATAATATTTTTTGATAGGAATCTAAATATACTTGATGTGCAAGAGCTTAGTAAAAGAAGTAGCTTTAATGTAAGTATCATTAACAATACAAAATTTATTAAAATTAAAGATTCTATATCTGATGTTAATCTAAAATCAGGTATAAATGTTAAATTAAGATAATAAAAAAATAATAAAAGAGATAAAATGTTTGATGAAATAGAATTTAATAAAATAAAAAGGCTTCCAAAATATGTCTTTGCGAGTATTAATGAAATAAAATTGCAAATGAGAAGAAATGGTGAAGATGTTATAGATTTTAGTATGGGAAATCCAGATGGTCCTACACCCGAGCATATTATTAATAAATTATGTGAAGCAGCAAAAAAACCTAAAAATCACGGATATTCTGTTAGTAAAGGAATTTATAAGTTAAGGCTCGCAGTTAGTAATTGGTATAAAAGAAAGTATAATGTTTCATTAAACCCAGATACTGAAGTGTGTGCTACTATGGGTTCAAAAGAGGGATATGTGCATTTAATTCAAGCAATAACAAATCCCGGTGATAACGCCATAGTATGTTCTCCTGCTTATCCAATACATTATTATGCTTTTATTTTAAATGGTGCAAATGTAATAAATCTTCCTATAAAATGGGATAATGAAATGTATTTAGATATAGAATCTTACTTTAATGATTTACAGAAAAGCATTAAAAGTGCTTTTCCAAAGCCAAAATTTGTAGTTGTTAATTTTCCACATAACCCAACTACTACTATTGTTAAAAAAGAATTTTATGAAAGATTAGTTAGCATAGCAAAACAAGAAAGGTTTTATATTATTAGTGATATTGCTTATGCTGAACTTTGTTTTGGTGATTTTAAAACCCCTTCTATCTTTGAAGTAGATGGTGCAAAAGATGTTGCTGTTGAAACTTATACACTTTCTAAAACTTACAATATGGCTGGTTGGAGAGTTGGTTTTGTAGTTGGAAATAAAAAGATGATTGAAGCTTTACAGAAAATTAAGAGTTGGATTGATTATGGTATGCATAATCCAACTCAAATTGCAGCTACCATAGCATTAGATGGAGAACAAGATTGTGTAGAAGAAATAAAATCTAAATATGAACATAGAATGGAAGTTTTAATTAAAAGCTTTAATTCTATTGGTTGGGAAGTAAATAAACCAAAAGCTAGTATGTTTGTATGGGCTAAAATTCCTAATGATTATTTACATTTAGGAAGTCTAGAATTTTGTAAAAGGATTTTACAAGAAGCAAAGGTGGCATTTAGCCCTGGAGTTGGCTTTGGAGAGAATGGGGAAGGGTATGTTAGAATTGCATTAATCGAAAATGATAAAAGAATTAGACAAGCTTCTAAAAACCTTAAAAATTTTTTTCAAAAATTTAAAAAATGAAAACTATAAATATAGGCATTATTGGTATAGGCACTGTTGGTAGTGCTACCATTTTATTACTTGAAAAAAATAAAGACCTTATATCTGCTAGAGCAGGTGCAAATATAATAATAAAAAAAGGTGTTGTTAGAGATATTAGTAAAACCAGTAAAGATATAAAGATTCCACTAAGCACTAATATAGATGATATTTTAGAAGATGAAGAAATTAATATAGTAATAGAATTAATGGGTGGTATAGATACTGCTTATGAAGTAGCAAAAAAAGCCCTAAAAAATAATAAAGCACTTATAACTGCAAATAAAGCAATGCTCGCTTATCATAGACTTGATTTACAAAATATATCAGATAATATAGGATTTGAAGCAAGTGTAGCAGGTGGAATCCCAATAATTAAAGCATTAAAAGATGGGCTTAGTGCAAATCATATCTTAAGCATTCGTGGTATCTTAAATGGAACTTGCAATTATATATTAACAAAAATGACAAATGAAAATATAACATTTGAAGAATGCTTAAAAAAAGCACAGAAATTAGGCTATGCAGAGGCTAATCCAAGCCTTGATATTGATGGATTTGATACAGCCCATAAGTTAATTATATTATCATCTATTGCTTATGGAATTAATGCTATGCCTGAAGATATATTAATAGATGGTATTTCCAATATTTCTCAAGATGATATATTTTTTGCAAATGAATTTGGATATAAAATTAAGCTTTTAGCAATAGCAAAGAGGATTGATAATGAGGTTGAACTAAGGGTTCATCTTGCTATGATTAATCAAAATGAAATGATTAGCAAAGTATCTGGAGTAATGAATGGAATTAGCGTTATAGGTGATAATGTAGGAGAGACTATGTATTATGGTGCTGGAGCAGGTGGAAATGCTACTGCTAGTGCTGTTGTAGGAGATTTAATAGAAATAATAAGAAGTAAATCATCTCCAATGTTAGGCTTTAAAAAATCACTTGAAAGTGGGCTTGTTTTAAGAGATATAAATAGTATAGAAAGTAGGTATTACCTGCGTCTAAAAGTATTAGATAAAGCAGGTACATTAGCTAAAATAACATCCACTTTAGGAGAAAATAATATTTCAATTAAAATGTTAATACAAAAAGAATCTAATGATAAAAGTTATGCTACTTTATTATTATCTACCCATAAAAGCAATGAATTAAATATGAAAAAAGCTTTAGATTCTTTATATAAATTAGATGTTGTTAATAATAAACCATTTATGATAAGGATAGAGGAGTAAATTTACCAAACAGCTTTTATAAATGCTGTAAGGTAATTTCTTTTATTATCTCCTATATTTGCTAAATCTACATATCCACCACCAAATTCAAGATGATTAAATAATATGATAGAAGCCAATACAGATAATTCTTTATATCCACCACCAGCATATAAAATATCAATCTTAAATCTTTTATGTCTAGCTCCTAAGAATACATACCAAGTAGATTGATTTGTCCCGAAATACTCTCCACTTGCTTTATTATCATTATTAGGAGTAATTACGGATCCATAGAATCTAGAAGTATCACCATAATAAGTTAATGCTTGAACTCCATCTTGTAGTGTTTTATAATATCCACCACCAAATTTAAACCAATCATATCCAAACTCTTGATCAATCAAAAATAATTGTCCTAATAGCTTAGGACCTTTAAAGCTATCTAAAAAAGTATATTTAAACATAGTATTAGAATAGAACTTGGAAGTATCACCAAATATTAAATTAGAGGTAAATCCTGTAGCTCCAAAATTATTGGTCACAAAATAAGCATAGGGTGAGAAATGAAAATATTCGCTAATAGTAAAATCAAATCCAAATGCTATTAAGTGCTCATCTCTTTTAGAATCTATATTTGAGCTATGTTTATCGTAGTTCCATAGAGCATTTATTTGTCCATAAGTCTCTCTATTGGTTTTTCTAAATTGCAATGTTTGCTCGTAAGAATATAAGCCCCATATTTTCATAAAATCAAGTATATTTGCTGATATTGATAAGCCTTCATTATAACCACTAAACCATTCATATTTTAGATTGCTTGTATCATATCTTCCTATTGCCATTTGATAGTTAATATCAGAATATGCAAAATATAAATCACTAATTATTCCATATGATCTATATATATTTTTTTCTACATTATTTTGTCGATATACAGGGTATGCTCCCCATGCTCCAAACCCAAAAGAAATTCCATTACTAAATACTGCATCAAAGCCAATAGATGCACTAACTCCTGAATAATTTTTATTGTTTTTACCACTTAACTGCCATTGACTAGAAATGCCAGCGTGTCCCCAAACATTAATATCTCCAGCTTGCAGTAACGATGCTATTAAGATAAGGCTTAAAAAAAGATTTTTAAAGATTTTCAAGCTAATTCCTCTGCAAAATAAAAAATGAAAAATATAAATCGACAAAAATAATATATTAATCAAATTTTCTTCTATAATCACATATTTTACATAAATCTTCTATTATTATATTTTTCTTAAAACCCTCTTTTATGTCTTTTACTTTTTTTGTCTGTAAAATATCATAAATAGAGCTATTAGCAATATTACCTAATGGTATATTTCCGCCTATATCAATGCAACAAGGCACAACAATACCATTTGATAATATTCCAATATGACTATCTAAAGCAAAACAGGTTCCATTTACAGCTTTTAGATTATTATTTTGTTGATTATTGTAACCTTTAGTGTTAAGTTCTTTCCATATAAAGGTATCTCTAAAATCAATAATAATTTTATTATAAATTTTTATTCTACCTTCATTTTCATCAATCAAATTATTTTTTAAATTTTCTTCTATATTAAATTTATTTTGTAAAACTTCTAGTACATCTTTATTTCTAGCTCTTTTTTGTATTCTAAGATTTATAAATATTTTAGAATCATTTTTTATCTTAAATTTACAAAAATCTATTACTCTATCAAGTAATTCAAATTTATTTTTCAGCTCAACTATTGCATCAAGAGAAAAATTTATTTGCTTTATTGATGGGTGTAATAAAATATTAAAATCATCTAAAAATACTCCACTTGTAGTTAATTCTACTTTTAAAGAAGCTTTATATGCAATATCTAAGTATTTTATTAGATTACTAATTTTTAGTGGGTCTCCTAATATGTGAAATGTTACAAGATTTGTATGTTTTTTTGCCTCATTTATAGCTTTTTGAAAAAGCTCTAAATTCATAATTCCACGAGTTTCTTTGATAGCAGTGCAAAATGAACAATTAAGTTTGCAAATATCACTTATTTCTATATATATTTTTTTGAATTTCATTTTTAGATTCTAACTAGAATCTAGTTAAAATTACAAAATATCTTATAAATATCTCTAATTATTTAAAAATGCTCAAGGAAATAATTTGAAAAAAATCTTTAAATACTCATTAATTAAATATCTTTTAGTTGGAGTTGTTAATACGATTTTTGGATACATAATAATTTTTACTTTAATGTATTTTAAAGTTTCACCAGAAATAGCAAATTTTATTGGTTATTGTTGTGGCGTTATATTATCTTACTTTTTAAATAAGCATTTTACATTTGAAAGTAAAAATTCACATAAAAATGATTTTTCTAAATTTGTTTTTTTAATGACTATTGCTTATTTAATAAACTTAATAATATTAATTATTTGTTATAGAAGTTTTGGAGTTAATAAGTATATCTCTCAAGTAATTGCTGGGGTTTTTTATACAATTAGCGGATATTTTTTAAGTAGATTTATTGTATTTAAGAAATATTAATATTTTCTTATATTATAATTCTCCCCTTTCAAAATTAATAATTTTTAATATTTAAAGGATAAAATGTGAAAAAAAGAGTAACAATTATTGGTGGTAGTATTGCTGGTCTTACTTCCGCATTAGTTTTAGCATCTGCTAAAAACAATGAATTAGACTTTGAAATAAATATAATTGATGAGGGTAAAGCAGACTTAAATCTTGTAGCAATTTATAATACTCCATTATTTCCAAAAGGAATAATTGGTAAAGAGATAATACAAAACACAAAAGAACAAATTAATTCTTTATTAAATGTAAATTATATTAGTGGAAGAGTTGATGAAATAAGTGGTTCTAAGGGTAATTTGAAAGTCATAGGTGAGGGTATTAATATAGAAAGTGATTATATTATTTTAGCTACTGGTGCTAATTCTTTTAATATCAAAGGTTTGGGTAATATAGTAAAAGAACATACTCTAATTTCCAAGCCAAATAAAATTCGCCTTGAGTATAAAAATAGACAAGAGGTAAAAGAAGGTATTTATGTTGCTGGTATTGCTTCTGGAGTAACTTCTATGGTAACTACTGCTATGGGTAGTGCTAGTGAGGCTGCTTGTGCTTTATTAAGTGATATAAAAGGTGTAATTGTAACGCCACACGATACACCTACTTCAAGAAAATAATATTACTATTTTAGAGTGTAGAATCTAAAATTTTTATAGATAAGCTTTAAAATAAATAATAAAAATTATAAATTATTTTTATAAGTGTTAATAAATTGCTAACTTATATTGCTTTGAAACTAGAAGCTATTAAGGAAAAGTGAAATATATAGATTCTATAATTAATTTTATTTTTATAATACCTTAAAATATTTGATTTTATTGCATTGAATATTATAAATTCAGTAAATTATACTCAATAATTTTTGTATAATGGCAAAATTTAAAGATATAGGGTTTTTAGAGAATTGAATAATAAAAATAATAAATATATAAGAAATGGCAAAAATATAAAGTCTATACTTCAAAGTTTTGCATCAGAAAATAAGATAAATGTATTATCACTTGATTATTCATTAATATCATATAAAACTTATATAATAAAAGATTCTGATATTAGAGTAGAAATAGATAATATAGATTCTTATATAGATACAAACTATACTATAACACAAGATTATATAATAGAGGTGTTTCTTCGTAAAAGTTCATTTTATCCTATACTAATTCAAGTTCAATCAAATGACAATAATACCGAACTAAAAGCATTAATTTATACACAAAGGATTCCACAACACGGGAACTTGGAAGAGATAATTTATAATACTATATTAAATATTTGTGCTTATAGGGATATTATAATCAATCTTGGATGGAATGATTTAAAAAGTAGTATTTTAGAAATAGTGAATAAAATGAAGGGTAGTGAAGTTCAACCTGAATACTATACTATTGATATTTCAAAACTAAAAGAGCCTAGCATTAAAAAACCAGCAGTAAAGCTAATAATCTCAAAAAATAAAACAAACTCTATCCTATCTCACGATAGTTTATTGCTAAATGGTGGTTTTTTTAGGGTAACAAAGGGAGAGACTTTATTAGACTACAAAAAACCTGTTTATGATTCTATGTGGAGAAATGTATATGGAAATATTTATGGAGTAGGTCTATATTATCCAATAGGTATAGAAGCAGGTGATGGTATAAAAGTAGAGCAAGAAGATGATAAGATAATATTTAAAGCAGAATTAGATGGATATGTATCAATAGTTGGTGGGGTTATGATAATTTCAGATACTATTGTTTTAGATAATATAAATTCTAAAAATGCTACAAATATTAAAGAGCAGGGCATTAATTCTCTAATTATTAAAAATGAAACCCTAATAAGAGATGCCATACCATCGGGTATTAGCCTAAATATTGATAATCTAAAAATTACTGGAAATATTGGTGCAGTTGATATTACATCAAAAAATCTTTTTATTAATGGACAAGTACATATTAAGAGTAATTTAAAAGCCAAAAAAGCACAAATTCTAAATCTAAAGGGTAAGTTAATAGCTAAAGAAGCAGAAATAAGATATTGCGAAAATGCAAATATAGAATGCGACAATATATCTATCAATTATCTAAATGGGTCAAAAATATATTTTACAAATGGAAGAATCTTTAATATCCAGTCAAATAATATGCTTTTTGTCCAAAATAAATTAAGTGTTATGAATATTATAGGAGAGAATAATGAATTTATACTATATCCTTGTTTATATGGTGAGCAAAAAGAAATACTAGATTCCTTAAATAATAAACTTTTAAATATAAATAGATTAAATAATATATTTATATTAGATAAAAATATTATTTATACTCATAAAAATAATAATGAATTAATTTATAAAAATCTAGAACAAAAAAATCTAGCTAGTATAATAAATACAAATCTATATAATTGGCAAGAGATCATAAATCAATATAAAGATAAAGCAAGTTATTCTTCTTTAATTTTTGATAAATTTAATAGTTTGTTAGAAGATATAACTCAAAAAAGAATAATAGTTAGTAAAAGCATTAAGTCTAAGCAAGAAGAGATGTTTAATATAGAAATTATTTTTGAAAATAAATGCAGTGTTGGTTTTTATATTAGATTTATTAACTTTTATGGAGCTGAAAATCGTTATCATATTAATGCAAATAAAAATAATATGATTAAAAAAGTAAAACTCTTAAATAAAGATAATAATATAAAAATAATTTGCTATAAAGAGTAGGAATAATGATTCATCCTATATTTGAAATAGAAAGTGAATTTAGTGCAGATATTTTAAAATTTTCTATGAACTCTATTTTTGCATTTAATACTAAAAAGGAAGTTTATTGGATTAGCAATACTATAAGTAATAATACCGTTAAGAAAATAGCAATAAGCACAATAAAATCTTCATATAATAATAAAGTATCAATTTGTAAAACATTGCCATTATTTGCATATATTGATATAAATGAAAGTAATGTATTTATAATGAATACTCAACAAAACAAGATTATTCAAGTATTAAAAATAGCAGATTCTAAGATTGAGAGTATTAGCATTAGTGATGATGGTGAAAATATATTAATTGGGGGTAAAAATGGTGTTTTGGGTAATTGGAATATCTATAATGGACAATTATTAAACATTCCAATACGACATAAAGATTTTGTTTTATTATCTAAAGAAAGCCCAAATAAAAGATTTATTGTATCAGTTGGCTATGATAAAAGTGTTATGATATTTGATAAATATAAAGACAAATTAGGAAGCTTAGTATGTAATACTACAAGTGCCATTAAATGTGTCAATTTCTTTAAAGAATCCAGCATTTTAGTTTTAGGTGATATAAAAGGCTTTGTTTATATAATTGATACAAATACAAAGAATCTATTGCATAGATTTCAAGTAAACTATATGCAGATTATAGATATTTTTTATTATAAAGATTCTTATCTATTTATATTAAATGAGAATAAAACAATTAGTGTGGTTGATTTTAGCATACAAACAAAGATTTTGAATAGCTTTTTAAAAGATAGAACATATAATTCCTTTCTAATTGATGAAAATCAAATTATTCTCTCAAGTGATAATAAAATAATTGCATATAATTTTGATGATTTTATAAATGTTTGTAAAGATTTTGTAGATAGAGGAGAAATATCTAGTGCTTATGAGTTTATAAACCAAAATACTTTTTTGAAATCAGAGGATTTTTATATTCAATTAGAAGCAAAATTTCAATCTGATATTTTGGAAGCAAAAGCTCTTGCTTGTAGTAATAATAAAAATATGGCAATAAATATTTTAAATAATTATTTAAATATTCCAAATAAAACGCACTTAATTTCAAATATAATTAACGAGATTAAATCAATTAGTGAATTTGAACAATTAATGGCAAATAGTTTAGAGGTTCGTGCTATTCCTATGGTGCAAAAAAAACCATTATTAAAGGAATTGAAAAGTTATATTGACTTTGAAACTAGATTTTCAAAAATAATTTTACTTGCAAAAGAATTAGTTAAAAACAATAAGAAAGATGATGCAAATACTATTATTATGCAATATAAAAAAATACCATCAAAAGTAAGAATAATACAAGAAATTTTTTTATATCCATATAAAGTCGATGAGGCAATACAAGCAATAAATAATAAAGACTATAAAACTTATTTTAAGCTAAAAAATGAATATAAATTTGTAACTTATTTAAATGGTGCTTCTAATTTAGAAAAAGATGGTGAAGTCATTTATTTTAAAGCACTAGAAGCATTCTACTCTCTAAGTATAAAGGAATGTAAAAAATACACTTCCTTGCTTAAAAATTTTAAAGATTATAGAGATTTTGCACTAGATTTAGAGATAAAAATTGATGAAGTGCTAATAATAATGGAAAAAATAAATTCTAAATAAAACTAGGGTTTATAAATTATCCCTTAAAAATTATAGCTTCCAAAACTTTATTTTTTAAAAATAAAAATATTATGAATTTAGTTTTTATTTCTAATATATTAAATATCGCATTTTATATTAGAAAAATAATATTTAAATATCTTTAGATTAAAAATTAAATTTCTTAATCTTAATAAAACCTTTTTTCCATTTTTTAAAGTATTTTATTAAAGAAAAATACAAAATATAGTGCTTAAAACTTATAAAATACATCATAAAAAACTTTTTTAATTTAAAAATTTTGATTTTATTAATTATAGGTAGTTTTTAAGATTATGTAAAATAAGTTTTTTTATCATCTAAAATGCTTTTTTAATTTTTGAAAAGTATTAAGTTATAGAGTTATAAGTTTTTATTTTTTAAACTTTGCTATTTCATAGTTTATTTGCAATCTACCGATTTTAAATTTATTAAAAAATAATTGTTTTATTTTTATAAATAAAGATTCTATCATCTATGGCTAATTCAATGGCTTTTGCTAAAACTATTCTTTCTATATTTTTCCCTGCTTTTTGCATATCCTTCCAAGAATATGTATGATCTACTTGCATAGTATCTTGACATATTATAGGACCACAATCAAGTTCATCATTTACAAAATGTGCTGTTGCACCTATAATTTTAACTCCTCTATCATATGCTTGTTTATATGGATTTGCTCCAACAAATGCTGGTAAAAAAGAATGATGAATATTTATAATTCTCTCATTAAATTCTTTTACAAATTTTGGAGATAAGATTCTCATATATTTTGCTAGTATTATAAAAGAAGCATTAAACTCTTTGCATTTTTCTATCATCAACTCCTCTTGATTTGCAATATTGTGTGAAATATAAAAATATGGAATATCAAATTTTTTAACTAAAGATTCTAAATCATTATGATTTGAAATCACAGCTTTTATTTCTAGCTCTTTATTGTAATGTTTAATTAGTATATCTCCAAGGCAGTGAGATTCTTTTGTACAAAGTATAATAATTGATTTCTTTTCTTCTTTAACAATCTTAATAAAACTCTCTTTTGGCAAAATATTTTTCAATTTAGATTTAATCTCTTCTTTCGTTGTATATTCATCAGCCTTAATCTTAGTTCGCATAAAAAAGTGGCTATTTTCTTTATCTACAAACTCATCATTTTTTTCTATATTATAATTTAATAATGTAGATGAAACTTTATGTATAAGTCCGCTTCTATCAGGTATGCTAATTAAGATTATAAAATTCATTGTATATTATTTAAATGTGCAAAAACCTCACTAATAGCTTGACTAGTAAGCTTTTTAATATAAGAATCAATTACATCAGGTTTTACCCACACAGGATTTTTTACTTTACTTAATTCTTGAAGCATATTAATAGCTTGTTTTTGTGTACCAACTAAGTCAATAAGCCCTAATTGAAGTGCATTATAGGAATTAAAAATTTTTCCTTCTGCAAAATCTTTGTAATTATTTCTATCTAATTTTCTAACAATACTAACATCATTTACAAACATATTATATTGTTGGTTTATTACATTTTGTAAATATGATTTTTCATTCTCACTCCATTTTCTTGACATAGTCCCTGCTTCTTTGAATTCACCTGCTTTTAGACTTTGAGATTTAATACCAACCTTATTCATCAATTCTTCAATATTAAATCCATTAAATATTACTCCAATAGAGCCTATCATAGAACCTCTATTTGCAATAATATAACTACTATACATCCCTGCATAATAGCTTCCACTTGCCATTGTTCCTTGCACATAAGCTATTACAGGTATTTTTTCATTTAGTTCTTTAATCATATCTGCTATTTCAATAGAAGCTGCTAATGTTCCACCGGGGGAATCTATGACTAATAAAATTCCTTTTATATTTGGAAATTTTTTTAATGATTCAATTTGAGCTTGAAATAAGTCGCTTCTAAAAATTGGTCCTTCTAAATAAAGGGTAGCTAGATTTACATCTAATTTTTGTTTATTAGACATTACTGTTAATTCAATGAGAATTAAAACTAAAAATATAAATAAACAAGTTTTAAAATATGTTTGAATAAATTTAATTGGCGTTAAAATAAAAATGTTAAAAAATTTCTTAATACTTTTCAATATCTATCCTTTTTCCATTAATATATAAATCTTCCACATTTTTTGAATGTAGAATAAAATTTAATGCTATTTGACTACTTGTGGCAATATCTCTTATATTGAATATTGCAAAATCACTAGCTTTATTTTTTTCTAATATTCCGTTATTAAAGCCAAGTCTTTTTGCTGGTCTAGCAGTCATACTTAAAATTATCTCTTTTGCAAGATTATTAATATCAAATTTTTCATAAGCAAAAAGTGCTACTCTAGCTTCATCTAAAAGACTTAGTGAATTATTTGAACTCTTGCCATCAGTAGCAATTATTAGTGGAAATTTATAATCTTTAGCTTTAAAAAAATCAAAATATCTATTATTTAATAATCTATTTGACCTAGGGGCAGAAATAATATCAATATTTAATCTTGATAGCATTTCAAAGTCATCATTATTTAAATATAAACAATGCACAAAAAATCCTTCACAACTACTAAACATTTCAATAAATCTTTTTTTAGTATAAAATGGCTTTGCACTATCATTAAAATATTTTGTAAAAAAATTATTAAAATATCCTTTTTTATAATCAAGCCACATTAATTCCTCTTTAGATTCCATAAAATGAACACTTAAGAGCATTTTTTCTTTTATTGCTCTATCTATTGCGTATTCTGCTAAATCACTGTGTAGTGAGTATGGAGAATGTAATGCAATAGCACTTTTAAAATTAACATTTTCTAACATTTTTGATTTTTTCAATCTTAAATCAAAGCTATCTTTTATCTTCTCTATATTTGTAGTTCCCATAATTTCATTAAAAAACATTACTTTTAAAGGAGAGCTACTTAATGCCTCCAAGTCAAAACCATTGCTACTTATAGCACCTACACTTCCAATTCCACTTCTTAGAGTTTCTTTAATTGCCTCTTTTATACTACTATCATTTGCAAATAAAGAATCTCTATGTATCATAACAGAATCTAACCACTCTCCAAAATTACCATACTTTAAAGTAGAATTATTAGAGCTAAATTCAAAGTGAATATGTGAATTTATTAATGCTGGGGTAATTACACAAGATTTATAGAATCTTGAATTAATAGCTTTATCTTTTAATTTATTATAATCTCCAATTTTTACAATTTTTTCTTCGTTAAATAAAATTCCACCATTTTTAATTATCTCAAAATGTTCATTGCAGGTAATAATAAAATCTGCACCAATTAAATATAAATTTTTCATTTTACTTAAACTAACTATTTAATTAGATTTACATCTAATTTATTATAAGGAATTTCAATATTATTAGAATCTAGAGCTTTTTTAACATTTTCAATCATATTACACTTAGTTGAAAAAAACAATCCATTATCTATTACCCAAGCTCTTACTGCAAATTCTATTGAACTTGATTGAAGCTCATTTACGCCTATAAATATTTTCTTACTAGTATCTTCTTTTCCATTATTAATATTTTCAGTATTAACCACTGCTTTATATATAATATCTTTTACTTTATCAATATCACTAGTATAGCTTACACCAACAAGCCAATCAATTCTTCTTACTACTTCTTTATTTGATATAATCTCTTCATTTTTTGCTTGAATTCTTTTTGCGTGCATTGTAGTATAGTTTATAACTTCTGATGTAGCAATATTTGTATTTGGAGTAATAATTAACTTTCCATCTGGCATTTTCATGTATGTATGAAATAATGAAATATCCTCTACAATACCAATTTTACCATTTACTTCTATAGTATCACTTTTTGTAAAAGGACGGAACACAACTAGCATTATCCCACTTGCAAGATTAGATAAAGAATCTTTTAATGCTAGAGCTATTGCAAGTCCTGCTGCACCAAGAGCAGCTATTATTGAGGTAGTTTGCACACCCATTGTTCCTAGCGTAACTACAACTGCCATTACCATTATACCCACAAATGCCAATTTTGATAGAAAATTTGAAAGCATTTCATCTTTTAGCGTTCTTAAAAGTATTTTTCTAACCCTACCTGCTATAAAGTAAGCAAGCCAAATTCCAAAGATTAATATAAAAATTGCTTTTGAACCAACTACTATTGCGTTTATTAATTCATCTAGCATTAAATATAAAATATTAGTTAATTTTTCTTTCATAATTTTTCCTTAAGTTAAATAAATTCTGTTTTTAAATAAATTCTTTTACTATTCCATTTAATTTTTTACCATTATATGGTGAGAGTAAATCTTTTATATCATAATTAGAATCTAAGTCTATTAACATTAATTTTGCTTCTTTGCCAATATCTATTCCACCACAATTTAAGTTTAAAATTTTAGCTGGATTTTTAGCACAAATATTAATTAATTGTTCTAAACTTATAACTCTTGTTTTTACCAAATATGTGTAAAGTAGAGAAAAATAATAATAAATTGCATCAATACCGAATTCTGCATCATTAAAGACTTGCTCTTTTTTGGAGTTATAACAAGCACATTGCAATGAAGTTAATAAATCAATCTTTCCACTTTGTAAAGAATCTAACAATAAATCTTTAGTTTTATTATCTTTTAATGGAGGATTAATTTTTGCCGAGGTATTGTAATTATTGCAAGCCTCATCACTTAAAACTAAATGATGAATTGATACTTCAGCAAAAATATTTGAATTATGCCTCTTTGCAGTATTAATTAGCTCTATACTTCTAATCTCACTTATTGCACTAAATATAACTTTTATATTATAAAAAACTGCTACTTCTAGTATCTTTGCTACTTCCTTGATTTCACTTAGAGGATTCCTCGCTTGAAGTCCTAAGATAGAACTTATTTCACCATAGTTTATAACACCACCTAATTTATCATCAGCATTAACAAATATAGGAATATCAAGCATTTTTGCATATTTTGCAATTTTATCTATCGTATTTGCACATTGGATACTATCTAAGTTTATTCCAACCCCTCCAAGTGAATTTAGAATTGAAATATCACATATTTTATTCTGTGCATTATTTGATGCCATTAATGGTAGTATTTCAATATCATTATCAAGGTTTTTTATAAACTCTATTGCCATTTCATTATCTATTTTTGGGTTTGTATCGCTATTTAAAGCTATTATTCCAACACCACCATTTTTTGCTTTTTTAGATAATGAAATAAGTGAATTCCTAGATAAACTTTTATTTTTAGGGAATACATTCAAGTCTATAAATTGTGGGATTAAAGTATAATTTTTACAATCTAATATTGCTGTATCATTTGTAGAATCTGCAATTAAGCCATCTTGAATTTTTAATTCGGATATATTGTTAGCATTTTTAAGTATCATTTTATTCCTTATAAGATTATAGTGTTTAGTTTATCTAACCCACCAAATATGATAATAATTCCAATTAAAATAAGTAAAATACCACTACTTATCTCTATAAACCTATAATATTTTTTTATCTTATTAAATAAATTAAAAAATATATTAATAGCAATAGCTGTAAGTAAAAATGGCACTCCAAGACCCACTGCATAAACAATCATAAGCCAAATACCGCTATTTATATTTACAACACTTAAGGCAATAATTGAGCCTAATATTGGACCTACACAAGGACTCCAGCCAAGTGCAAATCCAACACCTAATATGAAAGGAGAAAAAATATTAATGAGCGCTTTAAGTCTATTTTGTTTATTTTCATTATAGTTGAAACTTAGTTTTTTAGTTTTATAAAGAATATTAAATCTAATAATTCCAAGAAAATGAATTCCAAATCCAATAATTATACCTCCAGCAATATAATTTACAATGCTATTGCCTAAAAATCTTCCGATAATACTATTAAATGAGATTCCAATAATTATAAATATTAATGAAAATCCAGCCACAAAAAGAATAGCTTTTTGTAAAATATAAATCTTTTTTTTATGGGAATTCTCTTTTAATTCTTCTATTGAAATTCCGCTAATATATGACATGTATGGAGGTATGAGCGGTAAAATACAAGGACTTAAAAAAGTTAGGATTCCAGCAAGAAATGCTGTTATATATGGTAGTTTATCATAGAGGTTTATTAATGCTATCTCCATTAAAATTTTAAAATCCTTAAAAAACTTTATTGATAAATTATATCTAAAACTAATTGATATTTGGCTATAATCACTCATTTTAAGCAAAATATCTTACAAAATCATAATGAAAACTTTAAAAAAGTAAAAATTATTGCTTTAAAAAATAAAATTAAACTTAATAAAGAGATACAATGAAAATTACTACCAATAATGGTTTTTTGGAATTTAAACTTAAAGCAAAGGTTCTAAAGGGAATATCTGAAGCAGGGTTTAATTCACCAAGCCCCGTTCAACAAAGTGCAATTCCCCTTATTTTAGAAAAACATGATTTAATAGCTCAAGCTCAAACAGGCACAGGAAAAACTGCTGCATTTGCTATACCCATATTAAACATGCTAACAAATAATTCTGATATAGAAGCATTAATTATTGCACCCACAAGAGAACTTGCTATGCAAATTAGTGATGAAATTTTTAGATTGGGTAAGTTTTTAAAGACAAAGACAATTTGTGCTTATGGTGGACAACCAATAAAAAGACAAATTGATTTATTAAATAAAAAGCCAAAAGTTATGGTAGCTACACCCGGAAGATTACTAGATTATTTAAAAAATAATAGAATTAAAAACTTTAATCCAAAAATTGTAGTGCTAGATGAAAGTGATGAAATGTTAGATATGGGATTTTTAGAAAGCATTGAAGAAATATTTAGATTTATACCAAGAGATAGACAAACTTTATTATTTTCCGCAACTATGCCAATTCCAATTAAAAAATTAGCAAATAAGATTTTAAATAATCCAAAAAATGTGAATATTACAAGTGTAAATATTGCAAATTCAGATATAGAACAAAAATATTATATTGTTAATGAAAATGAAAGAGATGATGCTATAACAAGATTACTTGATGCTACATCTCCACAAAAATGTATTATCTTTACTAGAATGAAAAAAGAAGCAGATGTTTTAGCTGAATTTTTAGTATCAAAGGGATATAAAGCTACAGCACTCCACGGAGATATGTGCCAAAGAGAAAGACAAGTTGCAATTAAGTCTTTCAAAGACAATAAAGTTAAAATTTTAGTTGCTACTGATGTTGCAAGCCGTGGACTTGATATAAGCAATGTTAGCCATGTTTTTAACTATCATATGCCACTTAATCCGGATAGTTATGTCCATAGGATAGGAAGAACGGGTAGAGCAGGGAAAAAGGGAGTTGCAATTACACTAGTAACCCCACTTGAATTTAAAGATTTAAAAAGAATAAAAGAGCAAATTAAAACAAAATTAGAGCTTTTTGAATTATCTGATACACAAACAAATAGTGATTTTATAAATAAAATTTTAGATTATAAAATATCATCAAAATCACTAGATTTATATCCATTATTAAATACAAAAATAGATAATGCTCAGCTTATTTGCAAGCTTTTATCTTATCTTTTTGATGTAGTTAATAAAAATATTGATATATTTGAAGAGCAAAAATCTAAGAAACTAAATAAAACTTCAAAGTCAAAACAACATAAAACAAAAATAATAGATGATAATAAAATAACTAAAAATAGAAGGTCAAAATATTGAATTTTCAACCATATCCATTTGAAAAGCTAAATAATTTAATTAAAAATATTAATCCAAAGAAAGATGTTTTCAAACTAACCATAGGAGAGCCACAATTTCCTACACCCAGTTTTATCCAAGATGAATTTATAGCTTCTAGTTCTCTTTTATCTAAATATCCTGTGAGTAGTGGAGAGAGTTTTTTAAGAAAGTCGCAAATTAATTTCATAAAAAAAAGGTTTAATGTAAAAATAAATAATGATGAAATCATACCTACTTTTGGGACTAGAGAAGTTTTATTTAACTTTCCTTGTTTTTTATTTAACTTTATTTTTAGAAATAATAGTGATAAAGTTATGGCTTTCCCAAATCCTTTTTATCAGATTTATGAGGGTGCTGCTATTGCAAGTAATGCACAAATTATTTATATGAAAATAGATTCTAGCAATAATTTTAAACCAAAACTTTCTAATAATGATTTAAAGAAAGTGAAATTAGTAATTCTAAATTCACCAAATAACCCAACAGGACAGGTTTTAAGCCTAGATGAATTAAAAGAATGGGTAAGATTAGCTTTAGAATATGATTTTATTTTATTAAATGATGAATGTTATAGTGATATTTACGAAAATACTCCACCACATTCTATTTTAGAGGCTAGTTTGGCAGTTGGTAATAAAGAATTTAAAAATATTTTTTGCATTAATTCCATCTCAAAACGATCTTCAGCCCCAGGATTAAGAAGTGGCTTTATTGCTGGAGATAAAGTAATTTTAAAGCAATATTCATTATATCGCACATATATTGGCTGTGCTATTCCACTTCCTTTACAAAGAGCCTCTAGTGTTGCTTGGGAAAGTAGTAGTGAAGTTTTTAGAAAAAAGTATGCTACTAATCTCAAATTAGCAAGAGAAATTTTAAATATTAATATTAGCGGATATACATTTTATATATGGCTAAAAATTGACGATGATTTATTATTTACAAAAAGACTTTATGAAAATGAGGGCATACTAGTTCTCCCTGGACGCTTTTTGGGTAGAGAAGGTGTTGGAGAGGGGTTTGTTAGGATTGCTTTAGTTTATGATTATCAAGTAACTAGAAATGTATTAGAGAGGTTAAAGCTTTGGATATAAAAAAAATTCATTTTGTTGGTATTGGTGGAATTGGAATTTCTGGTCTTGCAAGATATATGCAAGCTCAAGGCATTGATATTAGTGGCTCTGATATTGCTGTTAGTAGTTCTACAAACTATTTAAAAAGTTTGGGAGTTAATATTAGCATACCGCATAATAAATCAAATATTACTTCACAGGATTTAGTGATTCATTCTGCAATAATTAGAGATAATAATGAAGAATTAATTGAAGCTAAAAAGAAAAATATCCCTGTTTTATCTCGCAGTGAAGCTTTAAAAATTATTTTAAAACAAAAAAGAGTTTTTTCAGTGTGTGGAGCGCATGGTAAATCTAGCACTACTGCAATGTTAAGTTCTATTTTAAATAAATATGGTGCAATAATTGGGGCAGAGAGTAAGGAATTTGGTTCAAATGTTAGGGCTAAAAAAAACAAAAGTATAGTATTTGAGGCAGATGAAAGTGATGGTAGTTTTATAAACAGTAATCCATATTGTGCTATTGTAACAAATGCAGAGCCAGAGCATATGGAATATTATAATTATGATTTGGATTTATTCCACAGTTATTATAAAAAATTTTTAAAAAAAGCAAAAACTAGGGTAATCAATGCTGAAGATGAATTTTTATCTACCTTAAAAATTAAAGCTCTTCGTCTTTTGCCTAGTAAGGATATTAGAGATATAAAGCATTATTTGTGTGATGATGAACCATATAGTTCATTTAGTCTATATAATAATGATAAGTTTATTGGAGATTTTGAGGTTTGGGGTTTTGGATTCCACACATTAAGCAATGCTTCTTTAGCTATTCTAGCCTCACTAGATGATTTAGATTCTAAAGAAATAAAAGAAAATTTACTAAACTACAAAGGCATTAAAAAAAGATTTGATATAGTTTGCAATAATAATAGATGTATTATGATAGATGATTATGCCCACCACCCAACAGAAATAAAGAGTACTCTAGATTCTATTAAATATTATGCTAAGCTTAAAAAAATAGATAAATTAAGTGTGATTTGGCAGCCACATAAATACTCTAGAACTATTAATAATATTGATGGTTTTTCAAAATGTTTTAAGGGTGTAGATAAGCTTATCATTTTACCTGTTTGGCGTGCTTATGAAGAGCCAATTGATATTGATTTTTATGGATATTTTAGAAAGTATTCTCCACTTTTTGCAGATGAAATTAATCGTAATGGTTCAAAAATTGAAATACTAAAAGATAATAATATTTTAGATGTTTTAGACTCTGGGCTTATTGTAGGTTTTGGGGCAGGTGATATAACCTATCAAATGAGAGGTTTAATTTAAATAAATAAGAATTAGGAATTAGTTTTAAGATATGAAGATTTTAATAATTTTAATAGTATCCATTATAATAGGTTCATTTTTATATTTTACTCTTAAAGATAGAGTTGATAGAAAACGCTATATAATACTTGGAATCTTATTTGTTATACTTATTTTTATCATTGTAATTTACACACATATATCAGATAAGCAAAACCAAAAATATACAAATATAATTGCAGAGTTTAATAGAGGTGAAGATATATTATGCAGCGGCATTACTTTAAATAATAAAAATTTTACATTTACTAATGGGACACTAAGTTTTACAGGTAAAAAAGGAACTAAATTTTATAATCAAATAATTTCAATTGATGAATGTGAATAAATTTTATGGAAGAACTTATCCTAAAAAAGCTTGATTTAGAAGATTTTATATCAAAATTTAGACTATATTTTGCTAGAGAGCAATCCTTAGAAATACAAGGAGATATAAATCTTTTTAAACTTTATTTAGATGAATTAGATAAAATCGCTTTTACCCCACCAAGCAATATTTTAAAACTAGATAATGAAATGCTTTTATTAAAAAAGCAGGGTGTTTTAAAACTAGAACAAATTTTTGAATTTATAAAAATTATTAAATACTTTTTATATCTAAAGAAACTAAATTTATCAAATTTTAAATACATTCCTTTAATGCTTGAAAAAATATCAATTCCTCAAGATATTTTTAATATATCAAATTATTTTGATAATGATGGGAATATATTAGAGGGTAAATATGAAAAATTAGATTTTATTAATAAAAACATTCTAACTACACACTTAGAGATAAAAAAGCAAATTAACAAACTGCTACAAAATAGTAACTTTAGTCCCTATTTAGTAGATAAACAAATTCATTTAATAGATTCTAAAGAAAGCTTACTTGTAAGTGCTGGATTTAATAAAATCCTAAAAGGACAAATATTGCATCGCACACAAGCAGGATATTTTTATGTATTCCCAAACAATATAGCAAATATTTATGATAGATTAGAAACCCTAAAAAATGAAAAAGAAATGTTAATTTATGAGATAGAAAAAGAAATTTCTAATATCTTTTTACAAAATATATTATTTTTAAAATTTATCAATAAAGAATTTGATAGATTTGATAGCATGCAGGCTCGTATATTTTTCGCTAAAAATGGTAATTATAATTTTGTCTTACCAAATAAAAAAAATGAAATTATTTTATGTGATTTTTGTCATCCAAATATTTCTAATCCAACACCTTGCAGTATCTCTTTTAAAAGTAAGATTCTAATAATTACAGGTGTTAATGCAGGTGGTAAAACTATGCTTTTAAAGTCAATTTTAAGTGCTGCATTTTTAGCAAAATATTTAATACCATTTAGGATAAATCCATTTAAATCAAAAATTTCATATTTTAAAGATATTTATGCAATTATTAATGACCCTCAAAACTCAAAAAATGATATTTCAACTTTTGCTGGAAGGATGCTTGAGTTTAGCAAACTTTTAGATTCTTCTAATACATTATTAGGTATAGATGAGATAGAGTTAGGAACTGATGCAAATGAAGCTAGTGCTTTATACTTTGCTATACTAGAATATTTACAAAATAAAAATATGAAAATTATAATCACCACTCATCACAAACTTCTTGCTTCTAAAATGACTTCTAACCCAAATGTGGAGCTTGTAGCTGCTATGTATGATGAAAAAAGAAGGCTTCCTATTTATAAATTTTTAGAGGGTTGCATAGGTAAGAGCTATGCTTTTGATAGTGCTTTGAGATATAAGATACCACATTTTATAGTAAATAGAGCAAAAGAAATCTATGGTGATGATTTAGAAAATCTAAATGAGCTAATAGAGCAAACCTCACTTTTAAAAACTAAATTATTAAAAAAAGAGCAAGAAATAAATAAGCAAATAGAAATTAACCAATGCAAAAGTTATGAATTAGATTCTTTAATAAATAAGCAAAATAGTGATTTTAAAAATAAAATTTTGGAGTTAGAGAGCATTTATAATAAAGCTTTATATGAATTAAGAGAGGTTCTAAAAAAGAACGATACAAAAGAAATTCATAGATTCTTAAATAAACAACATAAAGAATTTAGCAAACTTCCAAAAGAAAGCGTTAATAAAAATATTAAATTTCAAGTAGGAGATAGAATCTATTATGGAAAAAATGCAGGCTCTATCTTAAGTATTAAGGCAGATATAGCAACTATTGAGCTAGATTATGGAATAAAGCTAAAAACAAAACTATCTAGCATAAAATTAGCAAGTATTAAAAAGCAAGACCAAGCCCAAAAGATTGATTTTATAAAAAATGCTAAAAGTTGTAATATCAGCCTTGATTTACATGGAAAGAGGGTAGAGGAAGCATTAGAATTACTAGATAAATATATTTCAGATTGCTTATTAGCTGGATTTGATGAGGTGCTTATTTATCATGGGATAGGAAATGGAGTCTTATCAAATGTGGTTAGAGAGTTTTTATCATCGCACCCAAAGGTAAAAAGCTTTAGCGATGCACCAAGCAATAGCGGTGGATATGGTGCTAAGGTCGTTAGATTTTAGGATTTATTTTAGAGTAGTAAAATATTTAAATTAAATGATTTCTAAATTTCAGTTATGTATAGCTATATTATGGTAGAATCACACTTTTTATTTAAGGATTTAAGTTTTGTTTAAAAAAAGTTATATTGGAAATGGAATTTTAGATTTTATAAAGACTAATAATGAAAAAATTGCTCTTATATTATTTTGTATAGGACTTTTTATCTTATCAATTGGGCTAAGTGCCATTGAAAGTGATGCTTTTATTTTAAGAGTTCAAACACTCTTTCACATAGGTGGAGTTTTATTTATACTATGCAATTATAAAAAATTTTGTAAAGATGATTTTAAGATACTTTTTATACCTACTTTATGCTGTATTGTATTAGTTATACTTGGAATGCTAACCTACTTTGATACTATTATGCCACCAAAAAGTTTTGGAAGCTTGTTTAAATCCATTAATCAACATATTATTGGTTATTTTGCTTTTTTTATTTTGTGTTATTTTTTTGCTAGATATGCAAAGAGAGAGATTATAATTATATTATTAACTTTTTTTGGAATAGTTTGTTTTATGAATGTATTTGCAATGATATACCTAGCTATAAAATATGGCTTCTATCATAATACATTTCATTATAATATTCCATTTTTTTTTCCGGGAATCTCTGTTTATAATATTTGGATTATAGCACCATTATCTATAAGTATTGCTGGAATTTGGGCTTTTAAAAATATAAAGATTAAATTTTTATTTATAATTACTTTAATTTTAAGCATACTTGCGATGCTTTCAAATGGTGAGAGAAGTTTTTTTATAGCATTTATTGTAATAATATTTACTCCATTTTTTATGTGGCAATATAAACATAAAATAAAGATTCTTGGTATTTTGTTTATTTTTTTAGTGTTATTATTTTGTTTAATCTATCATATTTCTAAAGATTTACCACCTAGGTATGATATTGCCCATATGATCGATAATATTAGCACCGTTTGGGATACAGCTCCAATAGAAATGGGAAAATATGATGAATTCTGCTTTAATGGAAAGTTAAATTGCTCTAAAGAAAGTATTCAAAATGGTATTAGTAATATTACTTGGGAGCATAGCTCACTATCTCGTATTGCTATGAATAAATCAACTTTACTTGCGTTTTTAGATGAGCCATTTAAACCACATATAACTAATATATTTGCTATATCACCATATTTATATAATTATTTTAATTTAAATAATAGCAATAATAAAGTATATTTTAATGCAAAAGGAGATATTTATAAAGATATTATAGATGATTATAATGGATATAATCATCCACATAATCATATACTAAGCTTATTGTTTATGTATGGAGCTATTGGTTTTATATTTATAGTATTATCTACTGTATATATGATATATAGTGGATATAGGGCTATAAAATTATTTAATAATAGATTTTTAGCATTAATATTTTGCTTAATGATTATTGGTATTTTTATTTGTAGTTTATTTGATATGCTACGGTCAATTATGTTAGAACCTTTATCTATTATTTTTGGTATATTATTGGGCTCTTTATATAATAAGCAAATATATAAATGAAAATTTTACTTACCATAGCAGATATTAGTATCACTGGAGGAGGAGAGAGGGTTGTAGTTAATCTAGCTAATGCTTTCATATCTATGGGGTATAATGTAGAGATTCTAAGTTTTTATAGAGCTAATAAAACATTACCATATAATATTAAGTCAAATTTAACTTTTTTATATAATTTGTCTGAATCTAGCTTAAAGAAAATATATTTTAACAATATACTTAAAAGATTTTATTTTAAAAATATATTTAAATTTTTATTAAGCTTTAAAATTAAAAATATTTATAAAGATATAGATATAATCATTGCAAATGATTGGATTTATACACCATTTTTTAAGAATAAAAATACAAAATATATAAAGATTTTACATCTTAACTTTAAATTTTACAATAAGCGAAATTCTTATTTTGATACTCTTGTTTTATTAACTAATAATGAATATCATAAATATAGACTATATCACCCAAACATAAAAGTAATTCCAAACTTTATTCCAGAAATTCCTTTAGAAGTTTCTAATTTAGATAATAATAATGTCCTTTCAGTTGGTCGTATGGAT
>NZ_NXLP01000055.1:0-7498 GCF_003364125.1 Helicobacter sp. MIT 14-3879 | reverse complement strand
TTTTTGTATGGTGCGCGCTTGCTAGTGTTGTTCTTTGTTGGTTTTGTTGGCTGCTTCATTTTTTTTTTAGTGAGTGTTTTTGCTTTTTTGTTTTTGTTTCTGTTTTTTTTTTTTTTGTTTTTAGTGTTTTTAATTTTTTTTTTGGTGTTTTTAGTCTTTTTTGTTTTTTTTTTTTTTTTTTTATTTTTGTTTTTTTTTTCTTATTATTATTATTTTTATTTTTTTTTAAGTTTTATTTAGTTATAATTTTTTATATCAATTTTGATACAAAATTGATTACTTGTTCTAAAACAAGGGTTTGTCCTTGGACAGTTTTGGGTTAAACTAAGAACATTCTTTCACATTATCTTCCTTTAAAATTTGGGGTTGGGAGTATCCCACCTTACCTTTCTTTACACCATCAAGCATAGATTAAAATCCTATGTTAATAGAAAAGCCAATCAACTCATGAGTATATTTTTACAAGCACAAAAAAGGCGTTGATAACAAAATACAGCCACAAATTATTTTTATCTCTTTGCCTGTATGCAGCTTTATTGCTAGTACAGAATCTTGCTTCAGAGGATTCTCTTCAAACTTGAAGTCAATTTTGCTGTTTATAGATAACTCAATAAAGATTTAATCCTCTTTTGTGTTTCGGGGATTCCCAAAACAAATATGCAAGCTCCCAAATCAATGCCGCCTTTTTTACCAAGTAGGGCTAAACGCAAGCTTTGCATAAACAGACTAGGTTTAATTTGAGATTCTAAGGAGTGAGTAAAATCATGAATGAATGTTCTATAATCTTGTGTTGTAGAATCTATGAGAGAGGCTTGTTCTTCTATCAAGCTAGATTGAGATTCTAGATGTACAGAAAAATTCTTTAAGGCGGAAATTAAAATCTCTTTTTGGTTGCCACCAAAAAGCTTTTGCAGCATTGTTTTATCATAAACCGGGCTTTGAGATTCTGTATCGTTCGAAGCAGTAGGAGCATGAAGCACGTGTAGAATCTCCTTTCTAAAATCCACAAGATTATTTACTCTTAGCTTTAATTCAGCAAGTAAAATCAATGCTCTTTCTTTAGAATCTGCCTTTAATGGTTCAAGTATGGGAACGTTGAGCAACACAGATAAAACATCATTATCTAAATTTTTTATATGCTCGCTGTTGAGCCAATATAACTTAGAAAAATTACATGCAGAAGCTTTACTGTGAATCCTTTCGGGATTAAAACACTCAAGCATTTCTTGCAGGCTAAAAATCTCCTTATCTCCATAACTATATCCTAGTCTAAAGAGAAAATTCAACAAAGCCTCTGGGAGGATTCCAGCCTCTCTATATTCTAACACAGACAATGCCCCGTCTCTTTTGCTAAGTTTGTGCCCTTTTTCATTGCAAATCATAGGAATATGATAGAATCTAGGCAACTTAAATCCCAAGGATTCATAAACAACAATTTGCTTTGGCGTATTGGAAATATGGTCATCACCGCGTATTAAATCAGTGATTCCACTGAGAACATCATCAATGGCAACCACAAAATTATATGTTGGGGTTCCATCACTTCTTAGAATCACAAAATCATCAATTTCATTTGCAGGAAAACTAATCTTGCCTTTGATTCCATCGATGAAACTAATTTCACCCTGCAAAGGGGCTTTGATTCTCACACAAGGTTTTATGTCCTTTGGAATCTCACCTTCATAGTCTCTATATCTACGCGTCAATTCTGCATGATTAACACTCCTATTTTCTCTTATTTTTTGTAATTCCTCAGGGCTAAGATAACAGTGATATGCCTTATTAGAATCTAAAAGCTTATTGGCATATTCTTTGTAAATCTCTAATCTTTGACTTTGATAAAACGTGGGCTGATCGTATTCTAAGCCTATCCATTTAAAGGCTTCTAAGATTCCATGTAATGCCTCTTGACTATTACGTTTTGTGTCTGTATCTTCAATTCGCAACAAGAATTTACCCTTTGTCGCTCTAGCATGTAGATAATTATAGAGGGCTGTTCGTAATCCACCAATATGTAAATGCCCCGTAGGAGATGGCGCAAATCTTGTAATAACCATTATTAACCTTTGTGTGAGTTTGTCAAACTTAATTATACTCTATTTAAGTTGTGCTTTAGAACACCATTTCTTAGTTGATAATAATCAACTTCATGCTTTAGTGATTAGCTAATGTCTAAATAGATTTGAGAATTTGCACAAGCGCAGTTTCTTGTATCAATGAAATATTTTAGAATCTTTTTAACTCAATGATATAAGAATCAGATACTTTGGGTTTTTGCATGTTTGTTTAGCAAAACATGTAGGGGCTTTGGATACAATCAACATAAGATGAAATAAGAATTTCCTTTTGTGCTGACACTTCATAACCAAAAGGCTATCTTTAAAAATCTTTTATGTATTATAAGCGTTGCTAATCTTTGCTCGGATAGAATCTACCCATTCTACAAATTCTCCACTCTCTTTGACAAAATACACACAACACTCTCTGATAAAGTGCAAAAACCATTTATTTTAATTTTGTGAATGAGTGCTAAATAAGATTTTATGCACATAAAGCGTGGATAATACTTAGCAACCTTTATTATTTATTATTGGATTATAACCCGTTCTTAAGTCTTTTATTCGAATTAAAGAGGCATTATCAGTAGCTTTATTCTTTAAATAAAAAATCCTTTTGATACACGCGTAGCAACGCAATAAAAAACGCATTAATTGCTGGACCAATAATAATACCCCAAAATCCAAATGCCCCAAGTCCTGCTAAAATAGCAAAGAAGATAAGAAACTCGCTGATTTTTAATGGTTTTTCTAATAGTTTATGATTGACAATGCCAATAAGCCACGGTTTAACGATATTGTCAATCACAAATCCAATAAATACAGTGCTATATAATGCGACAATAATTGCTGCTTGTAAATTATCTTGAAAATACAAAATGAGGCTCACAGGTAACCATATTATAATACCTCCAATCACAGGGATAAGAGAACAGATTCCATACACAATCCCCAAAATGATACCATTGAATCCAAAAATATAAGTGATAATCCCAAAAGCACTACCCTGTAATACAATATTAAAAAGGGTAGAAAGAAACACAATGCGCAATGTCCCGCTTACTTCATGAGAAACTTGCGTGATTTGTTCTTGATTAAAAGGTAAAAGGCTTATGATATAGGCATAAAACCTTTCACCCCAACAAAAGAATATAAAGAGGAATATCACAATAAAACATCCATCAATAACAAAATTCAAACTGCCTTGTCCAAAGGTGCTTGTATATTTCAAGACAAGTCCAGATATTTTACTTAATGAAATATCATTAAGTAAGTTTGTAAAATCTTGTGCCAACACATGATCCTTAAGAAATGGAAGTGTATGAAATTGCTCTTTCATCTTATTGAAAAGTAAATTCAGGTTGCTCCAATCCATATTTTTTAACCCCAAAAATGCACGATAGAGAACAAATCCTAGAGGTATAAAGAGCAATGCAGCCATGAGAAAAACGGCACAAAGCGAGGAAAGAATATTATATCGGAGGAATTTCTGTAAATAATTTTTTATCCAAAAGCTGCTCACACATAATAGAAATGCTATCATAATGTCAAAAATATACGCATAGTACAGCACAGTCATAGCCCAGCAACAAAGTAAAAATATTATGGCAAAAAAGATTTTTATTTGCATGATAGTCCTTAATTGTCGTGAATCTGCATGGTTTGCCTACACAAAGATTCAGTCTATACCCTCTACCTTGACTTGTATTGCTTCACTGCAATGTGATGGCACTTAAGCGGCGTTGAAACACATATTATATTTGATATTCGTTAATTTTAGCATTCATCTGCATATCGATAAAATAATAACCATAAAGTTTAAGCCTTGATTTTGTTGTGTTGATATGCTATTGCTCAAATAAGTAAAAGCAAATTTGTTCTTACATTTTAAGCGATGAGAGATTTTCGACATACACACTTTGGCTAGGAAAAGCGAAGTTTAATTCGCATTCTGCAACAATATCCATAATTTTTAAGATAATCTCTTCTCTCACACGCAAAAAATCAGCCTTAGCTACACTTCGAGTAAAACAATCTAATGTAATATTAATGGAGCTATCTGCTAATTCATCTATGCTGACATACACACCGCTTTTATATCCTAGATAATCACTGATTGAAATAATATCTTTACGTGCAGAGAGTTTATGGTCGGCTTCATCAAGCATGACTTGTTTGTTGGGATAGGCAGCAATTTCTTCATGGTTAATGAGCATTTGAGTAATTTTTTCTACACAGATTCTGAGCTTTTCTGGTGTAGCATCATAGGTAACACCCACAGCCATTTTTATTCTTCGCCCCTCTTTTCTACGATTCCAATTAATAATGGATTTACCTGCAAGTTCGGAATTAGGCACAAACAATAAGGCATTATCAAAGGTTCTAATTGTTGTGCGCCTCAAACCAATTTCAACAACTGTGCCTTCAACATTACCCGCAACAATCCAATCTCCTTGCGAAAAGGAATTATCTAAAAGCAGCATAACAGACGCGAAAAAATTAGCTAGCATATCCTTAACTGCTAGTGCTACAGCAAGCCCCCCAAGCCCTAAGGAAGCAATAATGGCAGAAACATTAAAGCCTAATTTTTTAAGAATAATCAAAACAGCAACAATGCAAACAACGCTATATAAAACATTTAAAATAAGATTAATAACTTCTTTACGAAAGCCTCCGTCTGATTTTTGTGCAATAGTACTAATCAATGCCGCGCCGTAACTTTTGATAATCGCAATAAAAAGCCATGCGATATTGAGAATATAAAAAATCACAAACCAATTCGCGATACTTTCGGGTTCCAAGGTGGGATAATACAAGATTCCAATAGATACACTGACACTCCATGCAAATAATAACCATGATATAGGCTTTAAAATCCCTTTTTGAATCTCGGCATGCAAATCTTTATCCTGCCGTGAAATATGCACGATGAAATCCATTACAAACATAATGACTTTAGCAACAAGCTTGCGAAATGCCCACAAAATCAAAAATATTAAAAGTGAGATGAAAACCTTTGCTATGATAAGATTTGAATGATCAACAGGAATAAAATTCGCAATTTCCTCTAAAAACCACTGCATTGTGAGATTAAGCAGGGTGTTTTGAGGGAGTAATTCAGAAGATTTTAATTCTAAATAAGAAAGAATCTCAATGTAGCTAGCGAGCATATTAAGATATTTCTCCTCTTCCCCATCTAATATTTCTTTTTCTTTTTTTAAGAGTGAAGAGGGGATTTCAAAGTGGTTTGGTAATTGTTTAAGCTGTGTAATACTTGGATTGAGAATCCCAAGAACTGTTGTTTGCTGTGAGAAAAAATCAAGCCGTTTTCGTAACGAAACTAATGTGGTAAAAAATATTTTTTGTGCCTTTAGCATTTGCAAAGAAATATTATTTTGTAGAGCAAGAAAATCATTATGCAAAATCGTTGATTCGTTAAATTGTGCTTCTTGCTTTTTATGGTCTATACTATTAAGCTCAAAATTAAATACAATGGGCTTTTTATTATTAACGATATGAAGAGGAAAAGATTCTAAAAGAATCTCTTTTTTCTCTACAAGCTCTTCTTTAGTAAGAAATCGCAAGGGATTTGTTTGTTGAGAAACTGTTTTGTCTTCTTTGTGAGCAATATCAATAAAACGAATATGCCAATTTAACTCCACTATGGAATCTACTAAAGAATCAATACTTTTATCTTGTGTGATAGGCTGCACTTTAGATTTTGTTGTACCAGATAGGTCGTTTTGATTAGAATCTGCGGAGCTAGATTCTCTCTTGTGTTCATTTGCTTGTAAGAACATTATCGATAGAGTGAGCAATAGAGCAAATTTACTAAGTTTTTTTATTGATTTTATGATTATTAATGCAACAGAGGATTGCAAGGTTGATTCTGTGTTATTCATTAGATTCCTTATGTGGTCAGATTTTGTCTGAAATATTAAAAAATATCCTGTCTTGATAGACAACATACTGCTTAACATACATTTTATAAAGCAATTCATAAAGGGCTGTTAAGAGGGCATGAGTGTCGCAACAAAACCTCTATCAAATCCAGCATAATCTTTATAGAACTCTGCTTTATAACCCACTTGATTCAATATCTCACGCATGCTTTCTTTTTGATTGTAGCCCATTTCACAGAGGAGATATATAATATTTCTCTGCCTTGCTTGAATGATGAGCTTTTTTAGAATCTCATCTCCTTTCTCTCCACCAAACAAAGCAATATGAGGTTCGCAGAGAACTTCTTGGTTGAGTGGATAATGGTTGGCGATATAAGGAGGATTGGCAATGAGCAAAGGAATAGAAAGGGTGCTTGGCAAATAATCAGAATCTAACAAATCAGATTCTATAAAATTACATCGGTCATCTACTGCATGTTGTTTGGCATTGTGTATGGCAATGTGAAGTGCTTGATTGCTTATATCAGTCGCTATAGCATAGAGATTTGATACATTCCTTAACAAAGCTATACTTATTGCACCACTACCCGTGCCTATTTCAATAAAATGTGTGATATGTTCTCTTTGTATTAATTCTATTGCTTTTTCTACAAGGATTTCTGTTTCGTTGCGTGGGATTAACACAGAATTATCAACATAAAATTCTAAGCTAAAAAAGCTTGCTTTATTAATAAGATACTCGATTGGAGTGCCGTTTTTACGCATTGCTAAAAGTTTGAAATACCTTTGTTTGTCATAATCGCTAATTTCCCTATGATAATGAGCATGAAGTTCCACTCTTGTTAGACGGAGAATATGACAAAGCAGTAATTCAGCTTCATAACGTGGGCTATTAATGCTAAATTCACTCGTGAGATTGCGGATTTTTGTAGATTCTTGTGCAACATTAGAGGAAACTGATACTTGGGAGATTTTATGGCTAGAAGTGTCTTTCCCTGTGTGTTTTGCATCTTTAGGAATCTTGTCATTCTCAAAGGAATTAATATCTGTTAAGAGATACTCTGTTTCATAGACGAGCCGTTTAAATTCCTCAAGATTCACATCTCGCAGGAATGCTACTGCGATTCGCAGCAGTAAATCAATAGCTGTCATTGAGAATCCTTAGCGGCATTTGTAGAATCATTGAGAGCATTTAATCTGTCAATAAGTGGTGGATGTGAAAAATAAAAAAAGACATACGCTGGGTGTGAATAGGGAAAAGATTTATTTTCATTTACCAAGCGAATAAGTGCTTCACTTAGCGCTCTCTTGCTTGCGCATGACGCACCAAACGTGTCGGCTTTATATTCTGCTTTGCGACTAAAATAGCTTTGAAGGGGTCTAATAAGAAATGTAAAAACAGGTAAAAGCAATATGTCAAGCATAAGGATATTGCTATCAGTTGGTTTTAATCCTATATAGATACACATATCCTTATAAAATAAACCCATTATTATAAAAAAACACAACATAATCCCACCTCCCAAACTTACATTACTT
>NZ_NXLP01000190.1:0-546 GCF_003364125.1 Helicobacter sp. MIT 14-3879 | reverse complement strand
TCCTTTATCACTAAATACACCATAGCTTACTAAATCTTGCATTATAGGATAATCATCATTATGTTTTTTTAATCCTCTTGAGCTAGGGAGTATTAAGGCTACTTGTGTGCAGGGAGAAGGAATACCTGCTATATTATTAGAACAACCAATAATAGAGCTATATAATAAATCAGATTCTAAGATAATAGGGATATTATTACTTTTTATACTTTTACCTAATTTAGATTTTAATTTAACTATACCATTATGAGGACATTTTATTTCATCATCTTCTAAGAGGGGGTGCAGATAAGATGTGCTTGATGTGCTTAGAGATTTATTTATTTCTTGTTGTGTTTTAGATAATGCTTTTACTTTTTCTTGTTTATCTTTAGATTCTTTATTTGTTAATTCTAGTTTTATATTAAGAGTAGAATTAAGAAGAGAATAATTTAGAAGTGTAAGAGTAGAGGAGTTTAAAAAGATAAGGAGTGTTCCAATATTATTTTCTTCATCTTTGGGAGAGAAGTGGTAGATAGGGTGGGATTCATCTAAGTTAGAGGTAGA
>NZ_NXLP01000189.1:0-548 GCF_003364125.1 Helicobacter sp. MIT 14-3879 | reverse complement strand
GATAGGAATAAATAATAAAGAGATGATTAAAGATAGGGTAAAGGCAATAAATTGTAAATAATGAAAAACAAAGAGATGATTAAAAGATAGGTAATAAATGAAAAATAAAGCAATGATAGATAATAAAAATAAAAAGGGTAAGGTAAAATGAAAATCTTTATTTTTATAGTAGTGAGTTTGGGTATATTATTCTTTCTTTCTTCTTGTGGATTACTTTATACAACTAAATATGATAAAGAAGCATTTAAATTCGCAGAGGAGTATGGGGGAATCTATGTCTTTAATAAAGAATTTAGAGATGAGATAAAGAAGAGAGAGAAAGAAAGAGAAGAAGCTGAAGAAAAAGCAACAGATGAAGTAATGCAAAGAGTGAGAGAGAGAAAGGAGAGAGGCGAAACTAAAGAAAAAGTAACAACAGGTGATACTTTTGAGGAAAAAATGAAAGCTATTGATAAAAAATACCCTAAAACTCTCTCTAATGGTTGTAAGTATTTTGCAGGAATTGTTAGTGATCGTGGTGATAAATTTGAACCTTATAAACCTTATTA
>NZ_NXLP01000188.1:0-558 GCF_003364125.1 Helicobacter sp. MIT 14-3879 | reverse complement strand
ATTTTGCCTATGAACACATTTATCTTCCCACAAAGAATACTTGGAAAGATTTAAAAAATGGCTTTGATTATTTATTAAGTGGAGATTGGTATAAAGAATTTGTAAGATTAACTATATTTAATAATGCTGAAAATAAGAAAATCTTAGAATATGAATTAAGAAATAAATATGGTGATGAACAAGTAGATGATATGAGTAATTTTGAAAAAGATTATAGAATGCTATTTGGTAAATAAAACAAAGGAATTTCTATGAATTTCAATCATCAAAACAATACAAATAAAATTGATAGCACTGATAATACTACCCAAAAAGATTATAATAAAAAAACAATATATAAGAATATTACTCTTGATGATATTAATTCTATAACTAAAGATTCTCCTATTGCTCTGCTTAATGCTCTTTATCAATGTGAGGATTGTATTTTACTTAATGAGAATAAAGAAGCTATTGTGAATGAAAGTTTTTTTAAATACAAATCTAGTTTCTATCTCTCCTTTATCTCCAACAAAGATTCTTTAAGTGATGAATATTTACAAGCTAGAAAAGATTTAT
>NZ_NXLP01000187.1:0-587 GCF_003364125.1 Helicobacter sp. MIT 14-3879 | reverse complement strand
CCACTTAGAATAGAACTTGGGGACCTTATTCGGTAGTCTGGGTTGTTCCCCTTTTGACGATTGATTTTATCACCCACCGCCTGACTCCCAAGATACGGTAATAGGTATTCGTAGTTTGACAGGGGTTGGTACCGCGGTGAGCAGCCCTAGCCCAATCAGAGCTCTACCCCCTATTACTATTACTTGAGGCTATACCTAAATATATTTCGAAGAGAACCAGCTATCACTAAGTTTGTTTGGCCTTTCACCCCTATCCACAGCTCATCCCAGCCCGTTTCAATGGGCACGAGTTCAGTCCTCCACAAGCTATTATACTCGCTTCAACTTGGCCATGGATAGATCACTTAGCTTCGGGTCTACAATATCTGACTAAACGCCCTTTCAGACTCGCTTTCGCTACGGCTTCGCGTTGGCTTAACCTTGCCAGATATCATAACTCGCAGGATCATTATGCAAAAGGCAGTCCATCACCCTGATAAATCATAGGACTCTGAATGATTGTAGGCAGATGGTTTCAGGTTCTATTTCACTCCGCTCACTGCGGTTCTTTTCACCTTTCCCTCACGGTACTGGTTCGCTATCGGTGT
>NZ_NXLP01000186.1:0-591 GCF_003364125.1 Helicobacter sp. MIT 14-3879 | reverse complement strand
AAAAGGTGTTTGGATAAGATTCTTTCGTCATTGTTAGAATCTCAATACAGAATCCAAAAGGCAAAGAAGTTTAAAGGCAAACAAACCATAAGTAAAGCTTTGCGTAGCAAGGCTGAAGAATCTCTTATGTAGAATCTTTAAGAGACTTCGGCTAACGCCTTAAGTAATGACAAGTGTAAATTTAAGCTTAGAATCTAAGTCAAGTTTGAGGATTCAAAGATGTTTCGCTAACGCTCGCACAATCCCTAAGGATTCTGCCCATACTTGCAAATATGACAATCACTCTTACCCATATCTACAAAGAGGATAAGTTAAATTGTCATTACTGAATAATCTACTCTTTCCTCCTGTCATTTTGAACTTTGCTTACAAAGCGAAGAATCTCTAAAAGACTACACAAAAGATACTACATTAAGAGATTCTTCAGTCGCTTTACTCCTTCAGAATGACAAGGTAAATTTGCAAGCAAAGCTTCAGAATGACAAGAGGAACTGAGGCTTTAAACCTTAAGAATGACAATAAACTATAAACTTGTTTTGAGATTCTTCACCCTCTTAAAAGAGGGTTCAGAATGACAATCTAACTTATTCC
>NZ_NXLP01000185.1:0-599 GCF_003364125.1 Helicobacter sp. MIT 14-3879 | reverse complement strand
ATAGGAATTCCTACTATAAATATTCCTAATGTAACCAAGTAGGTAATCACAGAACGAGAAAATCTTGTCCTATCACAGAGATATTTAACACAAGGCTCAAGCAAAGAAACAGTTGAAGAAATTCCTGCAAAAAGCAAGCCAGTCATAAACAAAACCGAAAAAATACTTCCTAGCATGCCAAATTTACCAAACATAACAGGTAGGGTGATAAAGATAAGCCCCGAACCTTCACTTACATTACTTTGATTGCCATACTCAAACACAAAAGTAAAAATCATAAGTCCAGCCATAAGCGAGATAATAATGCCCGGCACCAATATAAGCAAAGAAGTACTCAAAAGATTCTGTTCTCTGTTGCTATGCGAAGCGTAAGTGAGGATGGTACCCGCGCCAAGTGATAAAGAAAAGAAAACTTGCCCCATGGCATCAATGAGTGTTTTAGAATCTATTTTACTAATATCTGGTTCAAACATAAATGCGAAGCTCTTCTCAAAGCTGGAAAGATTCATAGCATAGCACAATAAGCCAAAAAAGATACAAAATAATAAAGGCATTAATATAAAATTTAATTTCTCAATTCCCTTAATACCATACACAAT
>NZ_NXLP01000184.1:0-599 GCF_003364125.1 Helicobacter sp. MIT 14-3879 | reverse complement strand
AAAATGCTTCATACTTCTGCTAACTTTGCTAAAGAATTAGAATCTAAATCTAAAGAGTTAGAAGAGGCTGTTTCTACTCTTTCAGAATCTTCTAATAAGCAAGCAAGCTCATTAGAACAAACTGCTACTGCCATAGAAGAGATTACCTCGTCTATGCAAAGTGTTTCAGGCAGAACAAGTGAAGTGATTGCACAAAGTGAAGACATTAAGAATGTCATTGGCATTATCAGAGACATAGCAGACCAAACCAACTTATTAGCTCTTAATGCTGCTATTGAAGCGGCAAGAGCAGGAGAACATGGCAGAGGCTTTGCAGTCGTAGCTGATGAAGTAAGGAAGCTTGCAGAGAGAACACAAAAGAGTTTAGGAGAAATAGAGGCAAATACTAATATCTTAGTGCAAAGCATTAATGACATGGCAGAATCTATTAAAGAACAAGCACAAGGCATTACACAAATCAATGAAGCAGTTTCTCAATTAGAATCTGTAACACAACAAAATGTAGAAATAGCTAATCATTCACAAGACATCAGTAATGCTGTAGATTCTATTGCACAAAAGATATTAGAAGATGTGAATAAGAAGAAGTTTTAATGTAA